>CAZSCZ010000299.1:0-1513 GCA_964605455.1 uncultured Spirochaetia bacterium | reverse complement strand
CTTCGCGTTTTCCGGAGAGAAAGAATGTCGCGGCTGGGGCGCCAAATTTTTTAAAATTAAAGGTTTTTAAACTTTTAGAGTGAAAAATAAATATGAAGAAAGTGAAAACATCTCTAATAATTATTTTTTTAGTTGTTATAGTTTTATTTGGAATTATTTTTAATAACACAATTGTTAATAAAATTTCAGAAAAAATAGGAGCAATTGATTCAGGAGATGTCATATACAGGATTGGACCAAGTCTTTTAAGAAAAATAAATGAATCATACGGAGGTTATGTTTATTTCTTTTCAGATAATATCACATATGTTATACCAGCTCATGACGATTTGGTTAAAAAAAGGATTGACATACTATATAATTTAGAAGGAGAAGAAGCAAATTCAGTAGATATTAAGGATTGTGATACCAAATTTAAAATGACATATTATACCATTAGTGTAGGAAAAAATAATAACATAATAACTATTTACGAGTGCAACCATGGAAATTTTTATCTAAACACAATCACAGCGAAATATACGTGGGGATATGAGGTAAATACATTTAAAATTAATATTGAGGTAAATACTTTAAAAGATATAGACCTTAATCACGAAAAAAATATAGGGACAATAAAGACAAGTGTTATTGATTGTGATACTCTTGAACCTTGGAAATTCTCTAATATGGTTTTATACAATAGTTCTAGTGACGATTATCCTATTTTTGGGCACTGGCTCACTTTAAATAATACCTCACTTGTAGGTAAACGTATTGGTCTTTTACCAGGAAATTATTCAATTTTAATCAGTGCACAATGGCCGCCATATAACTCTTATACATCAACCGAATATCTCATGCCAATAAATATTCTTCCTCAGGAAAATAAAGAAATTGTATTATGTTTTGATAACACAACAAAAGAATTAAAAATAGTTTAAATGAGCCTTAAGGTTTTTAAATTCTAAAACAGAAAGTTATTTATGAATCTCAAGGAATTTTTTAAACCAACTTTGAAAAAAATAGGAATAACCATAATTTTGTGTTTAATCCTATTAACACCATTATTTATTTTGAATACATATCCTAGTGCTTATTATTTTGTTCAAGGAAGTAAATCTATGTATCCGACTCTCGACGTAGGAGAAATAATATTTGTAAAAAAAGAAGAAAAATATAATCCAGGTGATATTGTAGTATTTTACGGTTGGAATAAAAATCCAATAGCACATAGAATTGTAGCTATTTCAGACGGAGAAAGTGTAATTAAATATGAAAATTGGAACGAGCTTTCAGATAAAAAAATACTAAGTTTAGCCAATCCGGGAGAAGAAAAAATTTATATAACCAAAGGTGATAATAATCCAATATGTGACCAGTGTGTTTTAAGAGAACCTGTTAGAGAGAGTTCCATAGTTGGGAAGATGATTTTTTCTATACCTTATATTGGATGGCTAGACATATTGAAGATTGGTTTTATTGTTAGAATTTTTGTCTTTTATATAATAGCATGTACAATAATTCAGTTTAC
>CAZSCZ010000298.1:0-1548 GCA_964605455.1 uncultured Spirochaetia bacterium | reverse complement strand
AAAGGAATTCCCAGCAGAAGGATTTTTATGCCAGCAAGCGAAATGCCTTATTTGAAGAAATTTTCAAAATCCTGTCCGAATGCCTATGAGATTTATAATCAGGGTATATGCTTACCCAGTTCCACTTTGAATGAGGAAGAGGATATAAGGAAGATAGCAATAAATTTAAAAAATATTTTGAAGGAAAATAAATTATGAAAGTTGTTTTATTTGGGAAAAATAATAAACCTGGAATTAAAGAAGTAATTGAATATTTAAAAATTCATTTTAAAGAAGTAAAAATATTTTTGGGAGAAAGAAAAGGTGAATTTCCAACTGAAGCAAAACGTATTTTTTCAGATATTTTAATATCTTATATGTCTCCGTGGATAATTCCCGAGGAAATATTAAGTAATACAAAACTATGGAATATTAATTTCCATCCGGGACCTCCAAATTATCCAGGTATTGGTTGCACAAATTTTGCATTGTATAATGGAGAAAAAATATATGGTGTTACTGCTCATCTAATGGAAGAGAAAGTCGATAGTGGAAAAATTATTGGCGTGAAAAGGTTTCCTATATTAGAAACTGATACTGTATATAGTTTAACTTTAAAAAGTTACGGGTTTATGCTTTCTTTATTTTTTGAAATAATAGATTACATTATTAAAAATAATAAACTTCCCGAATGTAATGAAAAATGGACAAGAGCACCCTATACTCGAAAAGAATTAGAGGAGTTATGTGTAATAACCCCTAATATGTCTGAAGAAGAAGTTAAAAGAAGGATAAAAGCAACTCAATTTCCTGGCATGCCAGGAGCATATATTAAACTCTATAATTATAAATTTGAATATAATGAGAAAAGGTGAATTAAGTTTTGTTGGTATAGGTGCTACAATAATTCAGGGAATTAAAATAGGTAAAAATGTTACTATCGGTGCAGGGAGCGTAGTAATAAAAGATATACCTGATAATGTAATTGCCGTAGGAAACCCGGCGAAAATAATAAAAAGTAGAAAGTTTGAGTTAAATAAAGGATAAAAAAATGAAAATTTTAGTAATCTCTTCTCATCCTGACGATGAAACTTTAGGATGTGGAGGAACGATTTTAAAACATAAAGATATAGGTGATAAAATTTATTGGTTAATTGTTACTAATATTGATGTAAAAGATGGGTGGGATAAAGACATTGTTAAAAAACGTCAGAAGGAAATAAAAAGAGTAGCAGAAATGTATGGCTTTGAAAAAATTTTTAAATTAGATTATCCTGCAGCAAAATTAGATGTAATACCAATTCAAAAAATAATTGAATCTATATCAAAAGTTATATTTGAAATAAAACCAGAAATAATATATTTGCCCAATCGTTCTGATGCACATACTGATCATCAGATTACTTTCAAGACAGCTTATAGCTGCACTAAAAATTTTCGTTATCCATTTATAAGAAAAATATTAATGTATGAAACACTATCTGAAACAGAATTTGCTCCAGCCTTACCAGAGAATACATTTATTCCAAATGTTTTTGTAGATATAACGAAGTATTTTGAAAAGAAATT
>CAZSCZ010000297.1:0-1565 GCA_964605455.1 uncultured Spirochaetia bacterium | reverse complement strand
AAATATGGAAATCCGCCTAAATATATTATTGACGGTAGTCTTTGTGATAATTGTAAGAAAAAGGAAAAAACTCATATTAAAATTTTAGTAGTACCTAAATATGTTTATCATATCCCTGGAGATTGTTCATTCTTGGATATTTTAAAAATATCAACAGGTAGGGGTTGGATTCCTAAGAATAAACTTAAAGACGAATTACCTTCTTTATCTGAAGAACGAATTCAAAATATTCTTAAAACCGGTGTAGTTGTAATAGGAGGTTGAAAATGAGTTATAATTATGTTTTCTTACTTGCAACAGACGGATTTGATTGGACCTTAGATTTAAATGATGATTGCTTTAAGAGTGATATTTATTTTGACTTCTTTGAGAGTTTTAATCCTGAAACTGAAGATGAATTATCCGAAGCTATTTGGGCTGCTTTTCCTATAACTAAGCCGATTAAGCAGCTTCCTTTTGAATTAAATAAAGATATCCGCGACAAATTTATTTCGAATATAGAGACTAATAGTAAGACTGCCTTTGTAAAAGGTATTAAAGCTCTGGCCAACAGTATTGTTAGCCTTAACGAACTTGATTTGTATCATTGCACTCAATGCATTAATCCTAAATTAAACACAGACTTCTTTTATATTCCCGAAATGATGAATATACTTTATAATCCACAAAAACTAAGTTGTGATAAACAACTTAAAGATTTCATCAGGACAACAGAAAAACTTTATATCCAAAAAATTTATCAATATCATTGGTGATGTCATGGCTATTTATCTTGGAGATTATGTTCAAGTCAAACTTCCTGATGGCACTGTTTATAAAGGAAGGGTAAAATCGAAAACTTTCATAGGCCCTCCGGAAACAATTGTTTGGGAAGCTTCAACTATTTTCAAAACAAAAGAAGAACGGCAAAAAGCTGAAAATGCGCCGTGGTGTTCAATTTTGGTTGACGGTAATGGTTCTGCGGCTTATCCGGAATACATGTTTCAAAAAATTAAGCCGTTTAAACTTCGGAATATGTATTCCGAATTTTTATTTGGAGAATAATTATTAAAAAATAAAGGGGTATTGTTAATGGCAACAAATAATTTTTATAATAAAAATGCCACCAATATATTTGCGTTTCATGAAGAAGATGATTTTCATTATCAAGATGTTATAGATGATATTATCTGTGATTTAGCAAAACATGAAGCTAAAGATTTTGCTGATATTATAAGAGGACATTGGGATGACCCTGATTATTTAGATAGTTTCCCAGGTCATTGTTTTTGTAAAATTGAAAGTCATCCAAAATATTACAAAAGAATCGGACTAGATATTAAGATTATTATAGGCTTAATTATAAGAGCGGGGTATTATTCTGATTGTAATTTTGATTGGTTTATTAATATTTATGATGAACTATGGGGTACGCATAATGGTATAGATGAGTTTATACAAACGTTTCAAGGGAACTATAATTATTATCAAATTACAGCAAAGCAGGCAATGCAATATTCTGTTTTTATAAAAAAGTGGCATGATAAAGAAGTGAATAAGCTCATTAATATTGTTGAAGACATTTA
>CAZSCZ010000296.1:0-1584 GCA_964605455.1 uncultured Spirochaetia bacterium | reverse complement strand
AGAAAGTAGTATTAAAATGCCAATAAAAGCATTTTCCCTCTCGAGGGGAGAAGCTCAATTTATTGCGTGGAGAGGGTGGCATGGTTAAATAATTCTACTTTATCATTGTCATAAATTTTGCTAAAACCCTTGGTTGGGGGGAGAACATAGTCACTCCTTTCCAATTTAGCTCTTTTTTTTATAGTGTCAGATAAAAAATAGTATTTTGCATCTTTTAGGTCAGTAAAATGTAATTTACCATATGAATCAAGACTAGATTCATACTTAAAAGCGAAGGATATTCGTCCTTCAAATCCAGCCCAAATGGTTGCGTTTTCAAGATTCGATTCCATCCATTTCATTGTAGTTTTTTCTCCATCTGTGTAAAAAATCCAGTAGTCGGTTACCAATGGATCATTTGTTGCCTTCACAAGCGAGATTGTTGCAAACATAATAATTAAAATAGTAAACATGACTTTGATTTCATTCTTCCATTTTTTTGTCTGTAATCGATTCTTCCATTTTAGCAGTATCATACTTGCTAATGGTACAACAAAAACCATTAGGTATGGAAAAATACGTAATTCTAAGTTACTTCCAATGGATGATGTAATTCTATCTATAAATATTGCTATTATAAGGAGTAAGACAAGTGATGCATAAAATAATAGCAGTATAACGTGGGGATTATCAATATAATCATCCTTATACATATAATTCCAAGCAATCTTAAGGGCCATAATTACCGAGAGGGGAATAATAAACCAGTTGAACGATGTTAAAAACAACCATATAATTGGTGTGAAGCAAAGAACATTAGACGACACAGAAAGAATGTATATCAAGGCAAGCCATCCAAATCCAACGAATGTATACATGCCCACACGATACAACTGGTTTGTTTGCAATCTTTCAAAAACTTTTATAATTTGACTTTTCAAAATATTTTTTGTCACAGCTTTAGAGCGTAAAACTAATATTATAATAATAACCAATGCAATAGTAGCGGCTAACATCAAAGTCAATATTGTGCCAAACTCCATCAATTGTTTTGCCCAAAGATTATACCGATTCCGCATAGCTATCATAGGGGGGTATATATACTGAGAAATACAATAATACAATGGGATTGTGGGAATTACAGCAAATAACATTTTTTTGTATGCTAAACTATGCACACCGGACACTTTAGAAAAAATGAAACCAGTTACAGACGTAAAAATGATGATAAAGATAGCTAACGCTGCAAACCAATTATTAAAGGCAGTTAGCGAAAATACACCAATATAGAAAATAACCAAGTATGGAGTGCCTCTTTTGTCATTCCACTTATAAATTGCTAGCCGCACCAAAATAAAAATTACCATCAACAATAAAAAAAATGTAAATCGTTCGTGTGAACCACGACTCATGACAAACAGTAAATCGGGCTGAAGACAGAGTAAAAATGTTGCAAGCAACGCTATATTTTTATCCTTAGTTAACTCGATAAATAACGGATACGCTATTAGTATATACAAAAACCCAATTGGCAGAATTTGTAATTGTTGAATAGATAAACCAGTGGTGTCTGATAAAAATGTTATTAGAACTTGGAATCCAAAA
>CAZSCZ010000295.1:0-1591 GCA_964605455.1 uncultured Spirochaetia bacterium | reverse complement strand
GAGCATTAACATGCCTCTGATATTCGGCACGTTGTTCACGCATTGCAGTAATTTCTCTATTAATTTGCCTAATTCTAATTCTTGTATAAGTTTCAAATGGTTCCAATTTGGTTAATTCTTCACGTACTTTCTTCAATTGTTCTGCAACTGGGACTTTTGACATCTTAGTTCCAATACCTTCGAATACTTGCCCAAATATACCCATTTCTTCCGTCATTTTCATTAAAACTTGTAAAAATCTCATAGCTTCTTTATCTGGTAATGATGCCGCCCATTGTCTCAATGACTTACCAATTTCTACCATATTTCGCTTATTTAACACACCATATTTTTTGAGCAATTGCAACAAATTAATAAACCAATCTAAAATCTTATTCCTTTCACTTTCTGGAACTGATAACACTAATTGTTGTAAAGCGATAATAAGTGATTTAATATTATCAGACGTTATAATTCCTATTTTACCTAATTGCAAAATCCAATGAAATATCTTTTGGATTTTATCTACATGCTCAGCAGCACTTTCACCCAATTCTCTCATCGTTTCGGAAATTTTATTAATATTATCTACAAATGACTTCATATCAAATGGTTCTAATTTTCTTGGCTTTTTAAAACCTTTCATTCTTCTTTCCAAATCTTCAAAAGCTCTTCTACCTATATCTGTATATCCTTCGGCGGCTTTTTCAGAAGCAGTTTTCCACTCCTCGGTTGTTCTGATAATTTTCTCAAATTCTTTTCTCATTTCTATATGTTTTTTCACCATCTTATCCATTTGATTTATATTTTTATCTATAGTTTTTCCAAGTTTTTCTCTCATAGTTTTCTCATATTTCTTTACTTCTTCCTCAGCTTTATCAGCTTCTTCCCTTAGACCAGCCAACATCAGACCTAAAACACCTATCGCACTGCTTATAGTATCTACTGGATCTTCAGCTTTCTTAACCTGTTCCACATAATATTCCATGCCTTGACCCATTTTAGAAAGCTCGGTAACAGCTGTTCTTTTTAATTCATTCAAATCTATCATACCTTTTTTATATTTTGTCATTGCTTTCGTAATATTATTATAAACTAGTTCTGCTTTTCCTAATTGAGTAATTGCTGTGAACATATTCTGTTGTGCTTCTATTAAATTCCTGTGCGCTTCGGCCAATCCTTCAGTAGTCTTTTTTGCCAATATCATTTTACCAATCCACATAGTCAACATAGCAATGAGCATTACAATTAAATATTGCCAATTCCCAGTCACAAAAGCAGTGAATGCTATTTCCTTTTTAACCAACGCAATTGCATCTTTTAAAAGCTTTAATGATGTTACAAATTTTATGACTTTTCCAGTAACGCTACCTAAAATCAATGTTAATCCAGCCACAGCCATAGACATACCTGCAAATTCCGCCACTATTGTCCCTCTACCAGTAGCAACCAATTTCATAAGTTCTGTAAGGGTAGCAATTACATATTTTAATGGAATTGCCATTCCATCAAATATTGCTTTAGACATTCCGACAAAAGCATTTTTAAATAACACTAATTGTGTAATTAAATTATCCATATAAAGAGAAAGAGAATTTGAAACAGTACCAGT
>CAZSCZ010000294.1:0-1637 GCA_964605455.1 uncultured Spirochaetia bacterium | reverse complement strand
TATATGTTAATTATGATTGGTCACCCTTTTTACAGGAAAATTGGGACTTGACCAATATCAGGTTACGAAGTTAAAATAAATCATATGGGAAACCCTCGTAAAGAGGCAGAAGAGCATTATTTAAATATACTGGTTTAATTGAACTTGGCTTAAAACCACATTATTTAACAGAGGAAGTATTAATAGGAATGTTTAAGGTGGTAGAAAAATATAAAAATAATATTCGAGTTCATAAAATGTTTAAAGGAATTAGGTGGTGAAAGTGGTCTCACCAAATGACGTAAAAATTAATATTATTTTGCCTACAAGGAATCGTTCTAATTTTTTAAAAGAAGCTATTGAAAGTATAACTAAGCAAACTTATGAAAAGTGGGAACTAATTATAATAGACGATGGCTCTACAGATAATACAAAGGAAGTAGTTAGTCATTATCAAAAAAAATATAAAAACATACAATACTTTTATATTCATCCATCAGGTGCTTCAATAGCTAGAAACAAAGGTATTCAAAAAGCATCAGGGAAATATATTGCTTTTCAAGATGATGATGACATTTGGTTGCCAGATAATTTAAAATTACATATTGATTTTTTAGAAAAATATCCCGAAGTAGATTTTGCTTTTGCAGATATAACACTTTTCGGTGAAACTCATTTTGAAAATCAATCATGGATGAAAAGACGGAAAGTTTTTCGTAAGATACCTTTAAAACATCTAGAAAGCTATTTTTATAAATTTGAATGTAACATTTTTAAATACTTATTGAAAGAACGATTTATCACCATACCCACATTGATGGTAAAAAAAGATTGCTTTAAACAAGTTAAATTTGAGCTTTCAGGTAAGGAAGATTATGATCTTTTTCTTCAATTGGCTCGTTATTTTCAAGGAGGGTATATAAATAAAATTTTAGCAAAATGCCGAGTTCATCAAAGTAATACTCATGCAAATATTGAACGTAATTTAAAAACATTTATAATACTTTTTCAAAAGTGGTTAAATTTGTGCAATAAAGAAGAACAAAATATAATTAAATCAAGATATCCAGAAATATATTTCAATGCAGGATATTCATATTTTAGAATGAATGATTTTTTAAGAGCTCGTAAATACTTTAAACAAAGCTTAAAATATAAAAGTGTCAATAAATCCTTGATATATTATACCATATCATTTTTACCATTAAACACACAAAAAAAATTAAGAAAAATCAAAAACAAATTAAAATTTAAACTTTAAATAATACTATGAAAAAATTTATAATATTTATGATATTACTTTTACAAATTTTTATCATTAAAATTTCCCAATCCCAACCCCCAGCTCCTTCCAATATACCTCGTATCACTCCTCACGCAATAAAACTCTTAATATTAAAAGGAATCAAATACATCTTCATTGTCTCTTCAGTTTCTGGTGACAGCCATATTTGCGGAGCCACCTATATTAGTTATACATGGTTGTCGTCACCTTATGGAAAAGAAAGGATTAAAAATATCAGGATTCCTAGGGATTACTATATCTTTTGCTACTGAACTTGACCTGATGAAGAGGACTCTGCCCGTGTGGCAGACTCCTTTATTAGAAAAGGGTATAAAGCATTTGCAGTAAAAGGAGGATTAGGAGCCTTGAAAAA
>CAZSCZ010000293.1:0-1685 GCA_964605455.1 uncultured Spirochaetia bacterium | reverse complement strand
CTTTAGGAGAAGACCTGCATATCGAAGTAGAGATTGTTGATAAAATTCCGAGAGAAGCTGGCAAAGTGAGGTCTGTGGTGTCGAAGATTAAGTGGTGATTGAGATGATTAAACTTACTGCCGTTGGAGATATTATGATGGGCGATGGTGTAGAAACATTGATAAAAAGAAACGGAGTGAAATTCCCATTTCAGCATGTCAGTTCTATACTAAAAAATTCTGACATCACTTTTGGTAATTTAGAGGCGCCACTTACGAATGAAACAAATAAAGCAGTTTCGGATTATACAAAAATTATTGATACACCTTTAGTAATAGATGGAAAAGTATTTAGAAATGTATACTGTAAAGCGATGCCATCTTCAGTAGAAGGATTAGTTTATGCAGGATTTGATATAGTCTCATTGGCTAATAATCATATAATGGATTACGGTGCAGTAGGCTTATTCGATACGATAAAGATCTTGTCAGAACATGGCATAAAATACGTAGGAGCGGGCAAAAACATAAATGATGCTAGGGAACCGGTCATAATTCAAGCAAAAAATATGAAGGTTGGTTTTTTAGCGTATTCTGATGTTTATTTGGCATCTAAACAAAAGCCAGGGGTTGCATCAACAAGATATATTAAAAAAGATATTAGAAAATTAAAGAATAAGGTGGATATAATTGTCGTTTCGATACATGGTGGTATGAGTATTGCGGATCATCCTCTACCTGATGAAATCAAGATGATGCATTCAATTATTGATTCTGGGGCAAGTCTAATCTTACGGCATCATCCTCACGTAATACAGGGAATTGAGCATTATAATAAAGGAGTAATTGTCTATTCATTAGGGAACTTTGTTTTTGATTATAACATCGATCCTTTATGGAAAGATTTAGCAGAAGCAAGAGAGGGCATGATTTTTCAATGTAAATTATCTAAAAGTGGGATAGAAGAAACAAACATAATACCGGTGTATATCAATGATTATTATCAACCGGAAGTTATTTCTGGAGATGCTAAAGATGAAATTATTTCCAAAATAGAGAGATTATCAGTGGATATAATAAATAAAGATTCTTGTGTCTGGACAACGAAAATAAGTGATGAATATGCAAAAAACACAATAATTATTGGTTATAAATGTCTAATTACTTCGATTAAAAAAAGAGAATTTAAGAATATTTTATTGATGCTCAATAGAATTAAACTATATCATGCACGATTATTTATGAGCTATTTGATTAAGCGTGTTTTATTTTTCAAAAAAAAGGAGGGCGATAGATGAAATTATTAATTTGTGCTTCGGAATATTATCCCTATGGTTCGGGAATTGCGAATGTTGCATATAATGTTGTGGAGCAACTCAAAAAAATGGGGGCCGATTGCATTGTTTGTTCACCAACTGGTCCAGATATTAAGCTTGGCAGTTCTAAAATGATTGAAAAATCTGGAATTTTAGGACTACTTTATTACTGGCATCAAGTTAGCAAATATTTTAAAAAAAGAGTAGAGAATTATGATTTGGTGTGGCTTCATAATCCTTTGTTTTTAAATAATCCTTTTAAAGAGAATATAGTAACAATGCATGTAACATACTATAAACGTGCTGAAGATATTCAAAATTCATTAAATATCAGACTTTATTACAAAATTGCATCAAAAATCGAAAGATACTGCTTAAATAAAATGAATGA
>CAZSCZ010000292.1:0-1694 GCA_964605455.1 uncultured Spirochaetia bacterium | reverse complement strand
TAAACGAGTGTGGAGAACAGCAAAATGGTAATGAGTGTGGAGTAAAAATATTTATTGCTTAAAAATTGTTTAACTTTGAGTTCTTTCTCTTGAGCTATTAATCCTTTTATGTGTTTTATTAGTTCGTTAATACTCTCAACGATTGCATAGGATAAAATTATACTAAAAGGTATAAGTGAGAAATACATGGTTCTATGTGCAAAGGTCAATGTCAAAATATATAGGGGCAGTGGTAAAAACATCCATATAATAAGAAAGACAAAAAGAGGAGAGTTCATTGAATCTTTAACCAGATTCCGTAATTCTTTAAATTTATGGATAGAAAAAAATAAGATAGATGGGTAAATCAGCAGAGTGGTAAAAAAAGTAAAGAAAAATGTGTTTCCCAAATTGAGATAATAGCTATAAGGAAAATGGTTTTTACCTTTAATACAGATTGAGAGAAACGAATTACTTGTGCCAAAGTATGCATCATGTAACGCATTGTAAAAGTGATGGGAATAGAATGGGAAAAGAAACATAGATAATGTATTTACAATCAAAAAGATAAGCAAAGTTAAAGTAATTCTTTTTAACGCCTTGGATTTTGAGGAGCTCAATGTTTTCTTCAAACACCATCCCCAGGTTACCAGTAAAAGGACCAGAATAACCAATGATATAGATTTTTCTACAACTGAAGGTTCAGGCAAAAAGAGATTTTTTAACAAATGGAGAGGGTAAAATAAATCCATGAAGAAACAGGCAGTTGCGTAGAAGAAGCGAAGAATAGCCCGGTCTAATTCAATTGGGACATTAGCTCCCCCCATTCCATGTAAAATGATTGTCCTAAATATAACAAAAAAGATGGAGAGTATGAAGTAGGGAAGGCTAGTTTTGAGTTTTTGTGAGTTTGGCATTTCCCTTTGAAGGAGAAAAAGATAACTCAATATAATAAACGGAAAAATCACTGCAAATTCTTTACTACCCAGAGCAAATAGATAAAACAGAAGGGAAAAGGAAATGGTGAGTTTTGGGTGTTTCATTTTTTGATGATTTTGAAAAATAATAAAGGACAATAAAAGGAAAAAAGAAGCCAGAATATCCTGTCGGAAGGCTATGCGTATAATGTTCTCTAACAAAACTGGATGAATGGAGAAGATAAATGCACCAAGAAAGGAAATCCATATGTTTCTTTTAAAAAAACGTGAAGAAAGCAAAAAAACCAAAATGGAGACAAGTATATGCAGGATGAGGTTGGCTAAATTATATCCAAAAGGTTGTAAATCCCAAATTGCATAATCCAGACTGAATGATAGGACAGATATGGGTCTATAATGTTTAAGTAGCTGCATAAAGGAGGAACCATGCATCAAGGGAGTGGTAAAGATTTTGATAAAATCCTGGAAAGAGGTAATCCTCGAAGTTTCAATCAGGGTAAGGGTATCAGGATCAACGAAATAGTGGTTTAAATATTTTTTGTAAAGAAGTAGATTAAATGCTATTAAAATTAAGGCCAAAATAAATAAATTTATTTTTCTCTTATATTTCATGATTAAACTGTGCATAACCAAATTGTAATTGTATAGTTAATATTGTCAAGATAAGATGAGATTGAGTTGACCTTACCCGATTTTTATTTATAATCAGTGCAATGAAAAAGATTACTGTTCTGGTATCAGGAGAAAAAGAATCACCTGATGGTATCAGGGCGTTTT
>CAZSCZ010000291.1:0-1695 GCA_964605455.1 uncultured Spirochaetia bacterium | reverse complement strand
TAACCAGGAAGAGATTATATGGAATGCGAGAAGAGCTATGAAGTTTATTCTCATTCTGCTTGCTGTGGCAATAATAGGTATATTTCTATTTGGAAAGTACCTGCTCTGGATTTTTGGTGAAGGGTATGCAAGAAATTCTTTTGTAGTGTTGTTAATCTTAGTGTTGGGAAGCATTCCATTTGCTGCTAATGTGTTATATGCAACAACAAAAAGAGTACAAAAGGATGTAAAATCTGTGATTTTGATATATGGAGGTATTGCGATAATCACAATATTAGGAAGTTATTTACTCATGCGGAGCATGGGAATTATTGGAGTTGGGATTGCTTGGATAGTTGGGAATAGTGTTGTTGTAAGTAGGATCGGGAGGAAGATGATTCAGTGGTAATAAATTTCACTTCCTTCGTTGGTGTATATTTTGTTGCCAGCATCTAAGATAGAAAAAAACTCACTAGTGTAATTCCATGAAAAGGTTGGATAAATGGAGGTTATAATAATTCCTTCTTTTATGTTTAAGTATCTTAGATAAATATAACTTTCTTGATCGATTTGATCAATGCTAACAGTGCGGATATGAGGTATTATTCCTGTTTTTATAGTTGATATATAAGGGATAGAAGTGTAACTTGACGTGTTGACAAAAAAATTTCCATTGCGTGATACATCAGTATATATCACTTTCTCAATTTCCATGTTTTTAAGTAACCATAGAGAACTAACAACATCGCAGTCGAACGTATAGCGACTATATAAATATGTTTTAGTCTGTATGTCTATATTCTTATTATTCATAATTCGCTCTTTGCTGAGATAAATACATGGATAGAAACCATCTTTTATTATAACTTCGGACATCCATCCAGAATTAAAAAGCAAAAATACCATAAGAAATAATGACATAATTTTATAATGATTTTTATTATTTTTAAGATATTTATGATTTCTATTATAAATTTTTTCCACATTTTCAATGAATGCAATACCCCCTATTATACAAAAAGGTGCTAACAGTATTGATGCGATCATGTATACTCTATCTGTAGTTATTGCTGTCGATGTCCGAGGGACAAATGTACCTAAAAGGAATGCAAACAATATTATTGAAAGTACGGTATATTCATAATTAAATTTAAATCTATTTTCCTTTTGAAAGAATGCGCTTAAAAGCAAATCCAAGATGCCAGATGCAATGAAAATAGCACTAATTAAATAAAGATATTTAAGAATTTCTATTGATAATGGAAATTCATTTATGAAGATACGTACCGTAAATGAATATTGTGGATTTAGGAATTCTGTAACGGAACTTGCAATATTATTACCAAGAATTAAAATATCCTTGAATGTGCTGGATTTTGAAATATAAATATACCAGCTTATTGCAGATACAATGTAGAACAAAACAAAAGAAGAAGATATAGTAACAGTTTTCGATTTATTGTAATATTTTCCGGACTTTTTATTTAAAGAAATAAAGCATAATACAAAGATAAACAAAAACATAAAAATATACGAAACTGCATAATGTGACACGATTAACGAAAACACAAAAATTATCAATAATATATTTTTTTTGATGGGATCAATTGTCTTATCGACCATTAAAAGTATTAACAAAACTACAAAGAACAGAGCAAATCCTTGTTTTATAATCATTGACATCCAACTGAAAAATATGTACATTGACACGAAGAA
>CAZSCZ010000290.1:0-1698 GCA_964605455.1 uncultured Spirochaetia bacterium | reverse complement strand
GGGTTCAATCACTTCGCATTTTTCCATGACGTAGTAATCGTCTGTAATTATCTCTATAGACGGTATTAAACTAGGAGCTAATTGCAACAGGTATTTCAAATTCTTGAGCTCCCTTGGTTCTCTTATATATTTCTTAATCTTTTTCATTTTTAAGTTTGAGGGATGATTTAATTTTTTCATAAGCATGTTTTAGGATGATCTTGAATGCTTCGCAGAAATAATCTTTTTCGAAATAATCACCATAATACCGATAAGCCCTACCAGGACATCCACCGAAACAATATTGTGATACTTCGCAATCTTTACAGCTTGTTTTTGAAAGTTTTTCCCATCTACTTAATAATTGCTTTCTCTTGGGATTGTCTAAAATCACTGCCAGATCATCTTTTAGGATATTACCATATAAAAAGTCAGTATCACCCCGCAGACGGGCGCAATGCCATAAATTTCCGTCTAAATCAAAAGAAATGAAATACTTGGAACAGTTTTTTATGAAAGTACACGTAGCTAATCCTTCGATAGGTTCTATGAATCGGGCAACAATATTAGCAAAATCATTAATTAGAAAAGCTTTTGTTTGATCATCATAAAACCAGAGATCAAAAAGCTTACAAACTGCTGTTGCATATGCCCGTGGAGATATAAGAAGTTCTTTAGGAACGGAGTATCTACTCTCAAAGATTGTTCTAACATTGAAAGGTATATTATTTTCCTTAAAGAAGGTATAAATTTCTCCTACATGTTCTATATTGGTTTTATTTAGGGTTACAAGGCAACCAAACTTTAGACCTGCATTTTTCATTTTTTGAAGATTCTGGTATATAGCAGAGAAAGATCCTTTACCATCTTTGAATACGCGAGTTTGATCATTTAACGAAGCAGGCCCATCTAAACTCACTCCAATTTTTACATTAAATTCCTTAAATAAATCTATAAAATTCTCGTTTATTAATGTGCCATTAGTTTGAATATGTATTTCTGCAGGATAATTTTTTTCTCTAAAATAGCTTAAGATATGTTTCCAATTTTTCAAATTAATTAAAAGCGGTTCTCCCCCATGAAAGAAAAAAGTAGTAGGAATATATCCATTATATGATACAACTTGATCTATAAATTTAAGGAGTACAGGAATTTTTGAACTAAAACTTTTATTAATTTTTTTAATATCAAAAGTTCCCCAGGCAGAACCTGCATAACAATATCTACAAGCCATATTGCACTTATCTGTTGTGTGTATTATTGGGGTTATATGATTCATAATTCAATCCCCCTATTACTTAGTTCGCTTTTGATACGAAATATATTCTCCTTAATTATTAAGGAATCTTCTTCAAGTTTTTTAATGTTAATAAGAAAGTCCTGCAAAATTTTTACAATTTGAGGTATTATAGGTGTCAAATCTTCACAACTATGCGGTAGTGCTCCCTTCAATTTGTAGTACATTGCTATCGGATAGGTTAGACAATGATGATTTATGTCAAAAGTTATATCAATAAGATCGTCGGCAAGCGAAATAAAGGAAAAGTAATTAGTAAACAATTTTTTCAGTAAAGGAGTTATCTTATACAATTCTAATGGAAAAAGTAATATGATCTCCTTTTTATAAATTTCTTTAACTGAGCTATATGTTGAAAGGTAAATTTGTGGATATTCCCACTTTTTCTCTATTATTAGATAATTGGTTTGCTCCTTATAATA
>CAZSCZ010000289.1:0-1786 GCA_964605455.1 uncultured Spirochaetia bacterium | reverse complement strand
CTATCAAGAATTTATTTACGCTGGCGATTGGCGTGCCGGCGACGGCGGGGATTGGGATAGATGCTACAGGATTATATAAAAGGAGGTGGGACAATTGAAGAGATTAAAGGAAATAAATGCTTATTTGCCCCTTTTTATTATAATAGCAATAACAGCAATAATCTATTTCATTTCCTTTAGAAATGGACATAACTGGGGAGGAGACTTTTCACAATATATAGCACAGGCAAAAGGTATAGCAGAAGGAACTATTGATAAGGTTGTGTATTACTCAAATTATCGATATAATCTGTCTCCATCTCATGTAGGTCCAAGATTGTATCCCTGGGGATTCCCACTTTTATTAAGCCCCGTTTATTATCTTTTTGGATTGGACATATTTGCGATGAAAGTCTGTGTCAGTTTATTCTTTCTCTTATCATTATTGGTTATTTTTTTACTTTTCAAAGACAAATTAACCTATGTTCAAACACTGTTATTAGTCACAATCTTTGCATTAAATCCGTATTTTTTCCTTTTTAAGGATAATGTTTTATCGGACATTCCTTTTTTCTTCTTTTCTTTATTCACTATATTTTTAATCCAGCGGATAGTTATAAACAAGAGAATTTGGGTTAATAGATTTATTAGCTATTCATTGCTCGGTTTTTTCATATTCTTTTCGTATTATATCCGTTCACAAGGAATTTTACTAATTCCTACATTATTAATTTGTCAATGTATCGCTAATAGAGATTCATTTAAACAAAATTTCATGTCATATCTGAGATCAAATAAGTCAGATTTTATTCCCTATGCAGTATTTTTAATTTTTGTGGGGAGTTCAGGCGTTATACTTCCAGTTGGTAGCAGTTCATATCTTGAACAATTTGTAGGTATGAGCATAAAAGGAATTATAAGCAATATTTATTATTATCTTATACTACCATCTGACTTTTTTGGTTTTTTGGCAGCTTCCAAAGTGCTTTATGGTATTACTATTCCATTTGCAGTTTTAGGAATAATTAAAAATATAAAGAGGGATTATCTCTACTTGGTTTATATGATTTTTACAATAACCTTGTTCATTTTTTGGCCTGGTCGGCAAGGTTTACGCTTTATATTTTCCGTATTACCCTTTTATATTTATTTCCTCTTTGTAGGATTGTCAAAGATTTCTATTTCCGAGTTTATACCTGTTAAATATAATCCATTGAATTGGAATCTTATCCATATTTTCTGTATTGTTATTATCTTGGGTTCTTGTGCTGGTATATTTTATATTAATTGCCATTATTCTAATCAGCTATACTTTTTTAATGATGAGCCAAATGTAATGGAGGGTCCATACACAGAGGAAAGCATAGAAATGTTTAATTATATTTCTACAAATACATTAAACGATGATGTAATTATATTCCGGAAACCACGAGTTATGACGTTATATACTAATAGAAGAGCTATACTTGTTACAGGATTTGATCAAATAATAAGTTCAAACGCAACATACATTGTAACTGGTTGTAAAGAGTTATTAAGTGCATATAAGCCCTTGATAGAACCTTCAGTTATACAAGATCATGAAGAAAGTTTTAAACTTGTATTCCAAAATGATGATTATAAAGTTTATAGAATCGTAAGAAATAGTAGTTAAAACGCTTAATATGCCTCTAATTTATCAAAATAAGAATTTTAAGGTATATAAACATAATCTGCCAGTTCAGAAGATAGTTAAAGAAGGAATATGAAAATACCCAAACTAGCAATTGAAGATGAAAGCCGAGCATCACTCAAAATTGCTTCGCAA
>CAZSCZ010000288.1:0-1829 GCA_964605455.1 uncultured Spirochaetia bacterium | reverse complement strand
CATAATTCTAAAACTTCTTTCAAATTTTTTTGTAGCTCATCCAGAGTTTCAGCTTGTGTATGTGCTCCGGGTATCCCTGGCACAATAGCTACATAATATCCCGTCTCAGGATCTCGTTCTATATAAGCTGTAATTTTATACATATTAATCCATCCATTTATTGTTTAATAACAAAAATAATAAATAATTTACATAAATCAAGTAATAAAATTCAAAATTCTGTTACATTTTCTGCCAAATAACGTTAGGAACGAGGAAGACTTTATCAATTTGTTATATTTCTTCCTAATTACTATAAAATTTAATAAAGTTTTACTCTGTTCCTTTTGTAAGGGTAAAAGATTACATTGAAGATTATATTATTTTATATTTAAAAGATACATTTTTTATTTGATATCTTCTACAGTTTATAATAAAAAATTATTAAGGATTTTTTTAAAATGACGAAATGGATAAATGAAAAAGGTTTCATCACAAGGAGGTGATAGAAATGAGAATAGAAACAGCAAGTTTAACGCCGAGTTTAAGAGAATTACCTGTGAGCTTACAGATTAATAATAGGAAAGGGAAATATGCATTACCTTTGCCAAATGATGGATATATAATTAATCCCCAAAAATTTAAAAATGAAATTAAAGATATTGAAATAAATTTTAAAGAGATAAAATACTTACTAATAATGATGCTGAGAGGTGACCCAAATTTTATTAAAAATCTTATAAAAACTGACAAAGCAAGATTTGTAAATGTATCTGCATAAATAAAAAATTCTACTCATTTTTACACCATCTACTTAGGGGGCTTCGTGGTTACTGCTTATTTTTGATGTCCTCTCAAAATTTTAAAATCGTGTCTTCAAAAACCGCAAAATTTTTACTCATTCTTACAATTAAACTCTATGCCAGGTATTTTTAATTTGACATACAATAAAAAGATGTTATATTTTAAACCACTTAATTTTATTTTTGGCATAAAAGATGATTTCTGAAAATTGTGGTATTTTTGGTGTATATAATAGAACTGATTGTGTATCGCTTACATTTCTTGGGCTATATTCTCTTCAGCATAGAGGGCAGGAAAGTGTAGGTGTTATTTACTATAAAGATTCTCGTTTCTTTCAACTAAAAGGAATGGGGCTTGTCAATGAATTTGTAAAAAAAATAAATATAGAGGAACATAAAGGCAAATTTGCTATTGGGCATATAAGATATTCAACAACTGGAAGTTCTACTATTGAAAATATACAGCCATTACTTATAAATTCATACAAAGGCATTATTGGAGTTGCTCACAATGGGAATCTGATAAATGCAAAAGAGCTTAAAAATAATCTTCGCAAGCGTGGAGCTATTTTTCAAACCTCGCTTGATTCTGAAGTAATACTTCATTTAATTGCACATTCAAAAGTAAACACACTTAAAGATGCTATTATATCAGCATTAAGAAAGATAAAAGGTGGATTTTCTCTTTTATTTATTACAGATAAAGGAATTTATGCTGCTCGTGATCCAATGGGGAATAGGCCACTATGTATTGGAAAACTTGGTAAAGGATTTGTAGTGTCATCCGAAGATTGTGCATTAAAAATAGCAGGAGCAAAAGTCTCCATTTCCAGCAATTCAATAACAGTAGAAAATCAAGGCTTGATTTCATTTGATTTTGATGCCACTCACTGCCCGGACCTCATTCCACCTCTGGCTGTTTTAGCTACCGGCTGCAGAGGCATATCCCGTCTCAAAGGAACCGATCGCCTTACCCACAAAGAAAGCAACCGCAAACAGGCTTTACTCACCGAACTGGGAAAAATTGGAGTTGACATCAAAAGCGAG
>CAZSCZ010000287.1:0-1863 GCA_964605455.1 uncultured Spirochaetia bacterium | reverse complement strand
AAGTCTGTTTTATTCCCCCCTTACCCGATTGTTTGCTTCACTTCTTTGTCTGGAAAATTAAGGAGTATATCTTCCTCTTTAAGATAACATTGACTTACAATAAAATTGAGATAAAATAATATTGATGAATCTAAAATTTATAAAGATATTTACTATTACTTTATTTATACTTTTGACTCTTATAATATTAATAACCAAGACAGAATTTACAGGAATAATTTACAAAAAGAGGATAAATATTACAGCATACAATCTGGCAAAAAAATTCTCTATATTTATTGAAAAAAATGTAAAAGAAATTAAATCTTTAAAAGAAGATGCTTTAATCAGGTCTGCCTTTATTGAAGCAAAATTGGGCAGTGATTTAAGCAGGGCAGAAAAGCAGTTGAATTTTTATAAAAGTGTTTATCCACAATTTCTGGATATTATTCTACTTCTTCCAGAGAAAATCCCTTTTTTAAAAACAACAACCAATATAACACCAGTTGCATATATTATAAACAATGAAAGAGTAATAAATAATGCTGAAAAAAATGGTTATGGTGTTTCAAAAATTTTTATATCAAAAAAAGAGAATAAACTGTATATAGGTATTGTAGAACCTGTAAAAAATATTCTCAATGAAACAATGGGATATATTATTGTTTTTGTAGATTTCACACAACTATTAATATGGATGAAAAGTTATCCTGAATACAGATTTTATATATTCTATAATAATAAGATTAATTTCACAAATGGAGATAAAGAGAAAGAGGTGATACCCATAGCAGATGTTAGAAATACTCCTTTCAGTATAGGAATAAAAATCTCAAAGGAAGTTTTCAAAATACCTTTAATTTTATGGATTGCGTGGATATTCTCTTTGATTGGGGTTCTATTTATCATTTACAACAAATTGTTCTGGAGCCAGAAATGAAAAATAAGTGGTTTATTTTTGTTATTATTTATTTTATAATAACAGGGTTTGGACAGAACAAAATACAGTATAAAAATTTCAAATGGAAGATATTAAAAACTCCTCATTTTGATATATTTTATTCACAGGGGGGCAGGAAACTTGCAGAGCAGGCTGCTTTTTTATTAGAAGATGCAAATGAAAAATTAAGTGAAAACTTAAAATTTGAATTAACAAGAATAATCCCTGTTATACTTTACAATAGTCATAATGATTTTGAACAATCAAATGTAATCTTGCAATTAATAGGTGAGGGAACTGGAGGATTTACAGAAGTATTAAAAAGTAGAGTTGTTGTTCCATTTACTGGTTCTTATGCAGAATTCAGGCATGTGCTTCATCATGAATTAACTCATGCGTATCAATACAATATTCTTCTTGGTGGATTCTGGGAATCATTATTCTCTCGTCCATTTATGTATATGCCTCCACTTTGGGTTATGGAAGGAATGGCAGAACAACAATCAAGGGGAATAGATACCGAGGTAGATATGATTTTAAGAGACATTACAGTTCATAATATGATTATACCAATTCCTGAATTTGAGAAGAATATATTAAGTGGTCTGGAGACATTTTTATTATATCAGGAAAGTAATGGATTTCTAACATATCTTGCAGAGAGATATGGAAAGAACAGGATAGGAGAAGTTTTAAGGGTTTTCAAAAGGTCTCGCGATATGCATTATAGTTTTAAATCAGTATTTGGTAAAAGTTATGCAGAATTAAGTGATGAATGGATAAGACATTTAAGAAGGAAATACTGGCCTCTGGTAAAGGATAAAAAGGAACCAGATGAAATAGGGTATGCATTAACCCATCATCTACAGGATGGCTCATTTTACAACACCAAACCCTGCTGGTCACCTGATGGAAAATATATAGCATTTATGACTGATAGAAAT
>CAZSCZ010000286.1:0-1905 GCA_964605455.1 uncultured Spirochaetia bacterium | reverse complement strand
TCTTTGAAAAGTATAGCATATATATATTTGTCAAGTAAATGTAGTCTGCCTCCTTTTTCAATTCAATTATAATTCAAAAAAATCTGTCAACTGATTTAATTTTCTATTTAAATTGTTTTTATTAATATACAACATTAAAATTTAGTTCTTTTATTAATTTTTTAAGGTTCATATGGGCGATTAACTATATCATTTACAATTCCATTTCCACTCCAGAGTTGTGAATTATCACTTATTGTTGTTCCTGTTCTTTTCCAGCAAACACAATCATTATAACTATATGAAATATTTACACCAGTATATGTTTGACCACCAATGGTATATGGAATATTTCCTATCCATGTAATATAAGAAGTTGTTCCATAACAAACTTTTCCCTCATCATATCTCCAACCAATTCCGTCAAAATAGCATGATCTAGCATTTAATAATTCCCATGAAGTTGTTATAATTGAAGGACTTTCAGCACCAAATTGAAGATGTTTATAAGTTATACCATTATGTACCTGTTTACCAACAAGAAATGAGTTATTGTTTTCTTTGCTATGAGACCATGTATATATTATAGGTGAATCATGTTCTATAGATTGAAAATTATAATATACATATAACTTATAAGTTATATTTGATGAATTGATTTGTATTCTCTCATAAAAGGCTGGATAATTATATAAACCTATTTCTGGAAATGTAGTTCCATATCTCATTTGGCTCCCATACCAAGCTTGCGGATACCAGTTTATCTTTCCATTATTAAATAATGCTATTGGATTCTGAAATATCCATCCAGTTGGTGATAAATTGTTACTACCTGCAACACTTAATACACCTCCAAGATAATTTCCTGATGGAATTTGTGATGGTTGTGTATTTTGATAATTAATTAAAACAAGAACCTTAGTATAATTTGAAACACTTCTATTTAAATAACCACCCATATATGAATTGGTTAATCCAATTTTAATAGGAATAAAGAAAAGAAAAATAAATAAAAAATATAAAAAATATTTTTTAATCATTTATACTCACCTCCCAACTTAAATTATAATTCTCATTAAAAACCACAAAAACTTGTTCATGATTAGGGAATATACCTAATGGAAATAATTTAAATTCTGAAATTGGTATATCTTTTGGTATTTTAATTATCATATTAACCTGTAAAATCTCATTGTTATTTATAACAAGATAATTTGGAATATAACTTATTAGTTCATTAATTAAAAATTTACCCTGATCTATTATATTACCCTTTTCATCTTTTTTAACATAACATTGCTCTATTTTCATTTCTTGTCCATTAATTTTTTTATTTGGTTCAAAAAAAACCTCAATTTTTTTCAAATCTGGATTATAAGATACAAAATGAATTAGCAATGGAATTTCTATATTATCTCCCTTTTTCATTATTATTTTTTCTCTATTCATTAAAGATGAATCATTCGGTAAACTAATTTCTATGTACCCTAAAATGCCATATTTTAATGCAATTTTTTGGTCTCGGATTTCATGCATAGTAATAAAAGGTATACTATATTCTTTTTCTTCTTTCCCTTTTTCTATATTCTGATTAAAGATCAAATATCCTATAACCCCAATTAACCCTAAAATCAAGATAATGATCAAGGTTTTCTTCATTTTTACCTCCTCTCTTTTTGATTTCTCTTTTCTATTTTTGTTCCTTCTCTCCTTTATTCTAAAATTATATCTCCCTCCAATTCTGGAGGGAGATATTTTATGGAATCTTTCTACTCAATCCAATATTTTAAGGTATTCTTCATCTTCTCTATATACTTTACTCTTTGCGTATTGGAGGAAGATTCAAAAAAACTTTCAAAAGGTTTTCTAATTTCCATTCTTATGAGGAAACCTTATAAAGTGGGAATCAAGAAATCTTCCATAATC
>CAZSCZ010000285.1:0-1917 GCA_964605455.1 uncultured Spirochaetia bacterium | reverse complement strand
AATTTACGATTTATTCAACACAGCACCAAAAACAAAAAATTTATTAAAAGAAAAAAATAGTAGCAAAAAAACGATCGTAAAACGGCTTTCTGATATAATAGAAAAAAAACCCTACAGCCATAATAATAGAATGCCGCCTTTTTTTACTAGATTCGTCACTTGTCATATTGTAAAAAATAGCGAATTTTTTTCTGTGAATAATGCATCACATGTACCACATGCCCCTATTCATATCCATGGTGATGATAATTTCACATTTTGGAACGGAGTAGTAAGAGGCTCGGGCACGCCCGAAGACCCCTATATCATATCTGGGTGGGAAATTAACGCATCTTCTGATGTAGGTATTTGGATAGAAAAAACCACTAAACATTTCATAATAGAAAATTGTATAGTCTATAATGGCTCTGTAGGAATAATGTTTGATAATGTTAAAAATGGTGTCATAAATGGCTGTATCTGCTACGATAATGGGGTTGGTATAGGAATATATGGTTGGCCCTATTATGGAATTTCCACCAATAATGTCATAAATGGCTGTATCAGTTTCAATAACAAAGTGGGTGTAGAACTAATATATTCACCAAATTGTTCCATCCACAGATGCAAGGTATATAACAATAGCTGGTTTGGAATAGGTCTATTCTTTTCTAAATATACAGAAATGCGCTACAATGAAATACTAAACAATCAGTATAACTTCATGATAAGATACCCATACCATGCTGGTCCCGCCTCAGAAGCTGATGTTCAAACTAGTCCCCAGTTAATAGATAGTACTAACCTCATAAACGGAAAGCCAATCTATTATCTTGTTGGGAAAAAATATTGTAAAATAGAGAATACCGAAGTTGGTTTTCTAGCCCTTATAAATTGTGATAATGTAAAGATATATAACATTACAGTAGAAAAAAATGATTTCGGCATGGCTTTGATAAATAGTACAAATTGTACCATTGTAAATTGCACTTTCACCAGCAGTCTGGATGGTATTTATCTAAAACAGGCAAATAATAACGTAATAAAAAATTGTCAATGTTTTAGCAATATATGTAATGGTATTTCATTGGATGAGTCCACAGCAAATACAGTGAAAAACTGCAAATGCTTTAACAATGGTATATCTGGTATAGACGTTTGGCTTTCAAGAGAGGTTACTGTTTTTGGTTGCCAAGTCTATGAAAATGGAAAAGGATTATTTATTGGAGGAGGTATTAATATACAGTATTATCTAGATAACAAAACAATCGAGGAATCACAAAAAATAAATTTTACCATCCTCCAGTGTGTAGTACACAATAATATAGGGGATGGAATAGTTAGTTGTATAAAAATTTCCAATAGTAACTTCTACAATTCAATGTATGGAATCTACCTATCTATAAATATTTCAAAATGCTGGGTCTTCAAAAACAGAGGTAATGGTATAACAAGTACTATGTATATTGATAAATGCAATGCTTATAACAATAAACGAGATGGAATCTTCGTTAGTTGCGAGATTAAACATTGTATGTGTTATAATAACAGCAAAAACAACACTCTATCATATTCCATAATAGAGAATTGCAATAGTTACAATAATTTGGGCAATGGCTTAAAGGTTAAATCCTCTTCTATAGTTACGAATTGTACTATTTATAATAATTCTTGTGGTATTTTATGTTATCAAGGCAAGAACATTGAAATCGTTGATTGTACTTGCATTAATAACAGGTATGGTATATATCTTTTACATACATCTAATAGCCAAATAAAAAGGTGCTACATCTCAGATAACTATTATGGTGTTTTTCTTAAATTCTCTCATAAAAATAATATCTGCTGGACAAAAATAAAATCCGCCCGTTATGGATTAATTTTTGATTTTTCAACTAGGAATATTGTATGTTATTGCGACATAGGTGAAGGTAAGCC
>CAZSCZ010000284.1:0-1937 GCA_964605455.1 uncultured Spirochaetia bacterium | reverse complement strand
AATAATGGTATGCCAATAATATATGTTAAATTTGTCTTACTTAAAACAAATTTAATATTTATGCAAATATTAAATCATCGGCTTGGTATGATGTTTTATGTATGAAATTTTGTAAAGAAGGAAAATATGAGAAAATCTAATATTAAATATGATGGTAAAAGTTTAATAATTAATGGAAAAAGAATAATACTTATAGGCGGAGAATTTCACTATTTTAGAGTTCCTGAAGAATTGTGGGAAGAAAGACTTCAAAAAATTAAACAGTCAGGCTGTAACCTTGTTACAACATATATACCTTGGAATTTTCACGAAGAAACTAAAGGCAAGCTTAACTGGCAGAATAATAGAAATTTACCAAAATTTTTAACTTTATGTAAGAATTATGGATTGTATGTGATTATAAAGCCGGGTCCTTATATTTGTGCCGAATGGGATTTTGGTGGATTCCCTCATTGGCTTCTGGAAAAGGATATATTATTACGTATTCCTGATAAGTTATATCTTGATATTGTTAAGCAATGGTTTAAAAAAGTAGCAAAGATTATAAAGCCATTTCTAATAACTAATGGTGGAAATATAGTTTTAATTCAGATAGAGAATGAGTATGACCATTTAATAGAGGAGACCAAATTGGTAAAAAACAGAAAAGTAGCAAAAGAGTATCTTTTAACTTTATTGAGATTTATAAGACAGGAAGGAATAGATATTCCTGCCTTTACGAATGAGGGGAGTTGTATTCTTGGGACAGAAATTATAAATACACATACATATTATCCAAATATTCCATTAATATGGATGTGGGAGTTTCAGGACTTTGACAGAAAAATAGAAGAGAGTAGAAAAGCACAATCTGATAAACCATTAATGATTCTTGAACTTGAAACAGGATGGTTTGCCCAATTTGGACAGCCATTATATGAAGTGGAGACAGAATTAACAGAGGCAATTACAAAAACAGTAATTGCATATGGGGCATCTGTTTTGAATTATTATATGTTCGTAGGTGGCACAAGCTTTCCATATTGGGCTTCAAGAGGTGATTTTAATGGAATTGGAATTTGCACTACTTTTGATTTTGGCGCTGCACCTATAAGAGAATGGGGTGAGATTCACGACAAATACCATCTTATAAGAAATTATGCATATTTTTTTAATTCTTTCCCTGAGATAATTTTTGACGCTGAGACAGTAAAGGATAACGCAGACTTTTATAAAGGGGGTGAAAATGTTGTAAGAATTTATAAAAATAAAACTGAAATACTAAATTCTTTTAAACATACTTATGAAAATATTAAGATATTGATGAGAAAATCATCAAAGTATGGGATAATATTAATAAGAAATTTAGAAGATGAAAATAAAAAAATACAGATCTGTTTTAATTCAGCAATTGTTAAAACAAAGATAATTTTTCCTGAAAATAAATTCAAATTGAATTCCCACTCATCTTTGCTATTACCAGTTGATTTTTATATTGATAAAGATATTCAGTTAATTTATTCAACATCAGAGATTATAGCAAGAAAGAAAATAGATAATGTAAACTATATAATTTTGCAAGGAAAAAAGGGTATTCCTGGTGAAATGACCTTAAATTGCAAATGTAATATTGAACCTATTGCGGGCAAAGTAAAAGTTAAATCTTTTCTGACAGGATTTAAAAAGGTTTTATATTCGCACTCAGAAATTATTATTTTTAAAATAAGTAATTTTAATTTTATAGTTTTACCAGAAAATGAAGCGAAGAAATTATGGATAAATAATAATATTATAATGTTAAGTGATTTTTATTATTTAAAACAGGTAAAAGAGAGAAAGAATGAAATACTTCTGAATTTTCAAATAAAAGGAGGCATTCATAAATTGATATTATGGACTTATTCTAAAATAAAGAGAATTGAAATTGTTGAGAAAATTGATCTCAACAAGAGATTAAA
>CAZSCZ010000283.1:0-1946 GCA_964605455.1 uncultured Spirochaetia bacterium | reverse complement strand
ATTTCGCAGCCAGAGGCTGCATATTTCTATAATTAGGATGATTTTTGCCACCTCTCGGATGTGATTGGTTGAAGAGGGCATATCAAAATTTAGGACGCATCCAGAAAAATTATTAATAAAGTAAGCTTTTCGGAAATATGTAATCGGAAAAAATAATTATGATATAATAACATCTATGATATAATAACATCTATGAAGGGATTACTTACGAAAAATAATTCCCACCCAAAAGGTATTCATGTAAATATTATCTTATTAGGCATTGTCAGTTTTTTGAACGATTTAAGTAGTGAGATGATAATGCCAATTTTACCAATGTTTATTACCGCATTAGGTGGTAATAGTTTAGTAGTTGGATTAATTGGCGGGTTAAGAAATAGTATCTCCAGCCTCCTCAAGGTTTTTTGTGGCTGGTGGTCTGATAAAACAGGTAAAAGAAAAGTATTTGTTTCTTCTGGGTATCTTATCTCATCAATATTTAAATTATTCTTAGCTTTTTCTAAAACATGGCTACAAATCTTGATTTTTGCAAGTCTGGAAAGAACAGGTAAAGGATTAAGAACTGCTCCAAGAGATGCTATCATCGCAGATTCTATGCCCAAAGAGAAAGGCAAAGGATTTGGAATTCACAGAGCCTTAGATACTTCTGGAGCAATTTTAGGCTCAATCATTGTCTTTCTTCTATTTTGGTTTTTGAATTTTGATTTTAAAACGATTATATTCATCGCTGCAATTATAGCATTTACTTCTTTAGCTCCATTATATTTTATAAAGGAAAAAAACAGAGATTCACACAACTTAAGCCTAAAAATAAGTTTAAAAAATCTCTCTCCGCCTCTTAAATTATTTATCTTGATTTCAGGCACATTTGCTTTGGCAAATTTTACCTATATGTTCTTCATCCTTAAAGCTCAAAAATTTTTTGAGGGTAAATTATCTGTGGGAATACCTATTCTTTTATATGTATTCTTTAATATCTTTTATGCTGTATTTGCTATTCCTTTTGGTGAACTCTCTGACAAAATAGGAAGAAGAAAAACCCTTGTTTTTGGTTATTTATTATTTTCGTTAGTTTCTCTTGGATTTATATTTGCAAATTCTCTGGCAGCCTTCATAATTTTATTTGCTCTTTATGGGATAGTTTATGCAATAGTAGATGGTAATCAACGAGCTTTTGTTTCTGATTTATCTTCAGAAGAGTTAAGAGCTACAGCTTTAGGGACATTTCACACAATAATAGGCTTAGCAGCACTACCAGGCAGTTTAATTGCAGGACTTTTATGGCAAATTAATCCTAACATAACCTTTATTTATAGTACGGGAATTAGTATAATTTCGGTCGTTTTATTCCTTTCTTTTAAAAATTATTTTCGTATGTAAAGGCATCGCTTATCTAAAAAATTCTGCTCACCTAACAGCCAATAAAAGAATTAAACAAAATAAAGAAAGGGAAAAATTCAAAAAAGTAGCTGGGGCTTTCAGTTCTTTATGTTAATGGCCAATTTATTTTGTTTGGATGGCGGCTCTGACAACAAAAACTTAAACTTAACCAGAAGGCTATAAGAAGATATAAGGCAGAAATCACAAAACCAAATAAGGAAATTGGTGAGAAAGTGGCTAAGGCCTCAAAAGTTTCGGTAAGAAGTTTAGTAAATGGGAAAGAAAGAAGAAGTGAAGCTTAGAAGCAATAAACTACTCGGAGCTTACCGCTCTGAACCTCATATGGCTCAAGAGGGTTGAGGGGTATTTGGTTTTACCTGTCCGCCTCTGGTGGAGAGATGTATTTGGTGAGTGGATGTTGTGGTGCATTCTATTGAAGGAGTTTTTACAGGATGAGTATTAGCTAAAGTTAACTTAGTGGTTAAGTATAACAAAATCTTTAAAAACAGAATAGTCAAAAGGATGCATAAAGTAAAGAATTGTTAATTAATTTCTTTTGTTTAAAA
>CAZSCZ010000282.1:0-1947 GCA_964605455.1 uncultured Spirochaetia bacterium | reverse complement strand
TTTTATTTTTACAAGCACAATGGGAAATTGCCATGCATATAATAATTTTGGTGTGGGTGTATATTAGGTCTGAAGTTTTTGTAGAATGAAATTTTTGGTATTGATACCACTATTATAATCAGACGGGTTCATCTATGGTTTTTTATTATTGCTGAACATGAATTTCAAACATAAACAGTAATGTTTATATCCTGATAATAATTGGATTGATCGAGAGTGATCAAATGTGGATTAGGATATTAGTAGGTTCAATCTTTGTTGCTATCACCCACTTTATGATATTTTTCACCGATATATCGATTGATAGCCCATTTTTTTATTTCGTACTAATATTAGGATCCATAGGGGTTGTATTGATAGGATGGGCAATTAAGGAATGGAAAGCTAAGCGAGAAGCAGAGCTTTATGGAGAAGGTTTTGCTATAGGGGTGATGAAAGGCCTAAAAAAATTTGGAAATAAGTGAATAAAAATCACTCTTCAAATAAAACTTTTTACTCTTTTAGAAAATATTAGAAAATTCCATAATAACATGAAAATGTTCTTATAACCCGATTAATTGTTATAGATGTGTCCTTCCAAGAATTATTTCGAAAATTAAAATGGATTACATTCATTATCTTTTTTGCCATATTTTATCTTTTAAGTTTTGTATTTGCACATTATCTAGAAGGAGTAATAATGAGGATTTTAGTACTTGTGTTGTTGCTAGTATTTATGATTACCTTTCTCATTGTTTTCCATTACCTCTACTTATCCTTATTCACTTTTTTTATTAAAAGATGCAGAAATATAAATCATCGAAAAATGCTATTAACGTTCGTAAAAAGCTATTCGCTAATACTGGCGTTTTTTTCTATAGCCTGTGCATCAAGCTGCTTTACCGTGTTTGTAGAGCCAATAGCTCACATACAGGCAGAAAAGAATGAATATCAACTCGAACAAATAGTTGAAAAATTGATAAAAGGTGCTGATACAGATGAAAGCAAAACCATGGCAATACTAAAATGGTTTGATTTCAATGCCGACAATATCTATAATGCTTATTATCTCGAGCATAAAAGGAAGGCAAAAATCTATCCAATATTTTGGCCGTTTTCAAGGACGGGAGTTTCATTAATTACAAAGAAGCCGTACATCGGTATTCGTGTTTACAACGATAAAGATTCGTTATGGGTTTTAACAACCAGATATGGACACTGTGGGGAATTTGCATTATTGTTTAGAGATATGGCAAATGCTGCAGGCTTAAAGGTAAGAAGGATAGTTTGTCCAGGTGAGAACCATGAATGGAATGAAGTACTGATTGATAATAAATGGGTAATTATCGATGCCACCCGTGTCGGAATTGCAAAAGACAATGGATTTGATCTTCCTCCTTCCTTCATGGAAAACAAGATAGCTAATGAAAAACATATTTCCCAAGGGAATGTATCTTATGTGTATGCGGAGTATGTTAATGGAAGTATAGTAGACGTAACCCCAATTTATACTAATGTAACAAACATAACCATCCGAGTTATGGATGAAAAAGGTTATCCATTCGCTGGTGTGAAGCTATATGTTATCTCTCACAATAGAGATTGTCCAAGAAACACAGGAATACCCAATCTTATAACTAATAAATCTGGGATTTGCACTTTCTCAATTGGGGGCGGAAGATACACCATCAAAGCAGTAAAAGATGGTTTCATCCCATTACATGGTGAAATTAAAATAACAGCAATAGAAAACCAGCCCTATAACAACGCTACAATTTATCTAAAGAGAGATTTTACGAAGATCTATATATTGGTGTTTTTAATTGCAATTCCAATGTTATGATCTATATTGCCATTTACATAAAAGATAAAAAAAGAAAGCAGTATCAAAACAACTGACATTGCATACCTGTAAAAATTTATCCCAATATCCACATAAATTTTTGTTCCCTCAAAAAATTTAAGTAT
>CAZSCZ010000281.1:0-1987 GCA_964605455.1 uncultured Spirochaetia bacterium | reverse complement strand
TAAATTATATAACAACTCTAGATTTTCGAACCCTGAATCATAAATAGATGAATAATCTGTATGAACAATGGCCGTATAATTTCCTAACGGAAGCCCCTCAGAGTACCAAACGGCCCAGTGAAATTGCTCCTCTAGACTTTGCAATGTTTCCTGGTCATATATAACGTATCCTGGCTCGTCGCTGCCCATAAAGACACCGACCTTCTGGCCCGTGCTATTTTTTATTGTGAATGAAGTCGTCTCGTTTTCTATCAAATTGCCACAATTCGTAAAGAACGCAAATATTGCTATAGTTTGATTTTGTACAACCTCTTCTGGGACGTAAAAAAGGGCATAAGATCCACAACACGCAGGGACCACTGTAACGTATACAGTTACGTTTTTTATTACTACAGATGAAAAATATCCCCACTCTGATGTGCTATTTTCACCAGCTGTATTATTGGCAAATATCCTAAATATATACGCTGTTGTAAGGTTTGGAGTAAAATTAGTTAGATATATATCACCTTCTACATTTGTCATATTGTAATATTTGATAAACGGAGAAACAAACTCCGTTATTACAGTTTCCAAAGTTTCGTTATCAGTAACGCTTGCTGAAATATTAATTGGCGTATACGTCTTCACGTAACCGTGCGGATAGGTGAAGTTTGTTATATTTGGTGTAGAAAATCCAAAAGAAGATAAACTAACAATAACACTCATAAATAATAATGATGAAAATAATATTAACCTCTTACCCATCTTATCACGAAATATACGACAATTAAAATAATTAATATTTTAACGATCGTCCAGCCTATTTCATCTGAATTAGCAGTTATCATACCTGTTGCGGATTGCTCTCCTTTGTGATTGAACTTAATCGAGCCGTGTGTATCAGATTCTGTATCTGTATGAGCACTTTTGCCAAACCTAATTAAATTAGTTAAGGGTTCGGGTTTATTCACATCCTGAGACATAAGTCCATGAACTATGTCATTTACAACGCTGTTTGGTGTTAGCGGTTGGAGAAATGAATTAGTTCCAAAAGTTATATTGTTTTTCTGAAAGTTAAATGAAATAATAGGGCTATATCGGCTATAAAATATCCCGTTCTTGTTGACCCTTACTGTAAAAATAAATACTCTTCCCTGACTAATAGATTGCCCTGTAAATATTTTAGAATTTTTTTCTCCGCTATTTGTTGATATTGGCTCTGTATATGCCAATACACGGATAGTATGATCTCCTGCGCTTGTCGTTTGTGGGGGTGTAACTCTTACCCATACAGAATATATTGGCACGTAATATCCGTTGCTTAGTTTGAACCAGCCAGTTCCTGGTGACACACCTGGCGTTTTTGTTTGTTGATTTCCTGGGATGCTCAATATAGAACCAGGATAAAAATCAACTGTCCAGTTAGGTGGAGCCTCTTCAACCCGTAACCTTATTTTAAGTTTTTTATTACCGAAATTTAAAAAGCTCATCTTAAACTCTCCTGCCTGGCCAGGGTCTAAGCTAACAAAGTCTCCATGGTTTACGCTGCCGAAAGATGAAGAAAATACGATAGAAGGGATAAACAATAACCCCAAAATCACTAAGACAAATGCATTTTTAATAATTCTGTTCATAATCATATATTTATCACCTATAATTTTAATATTTAATAGTTTAGTAGGTTGCATTAGCAAATATATACATTATACCACTATATGCACCATGCATTTTTCCTGTTGGTATTGAAATCCAATAATAGGTATTTATGGTAGTATTAGAGGAAATATTTTCACGCATTAACTGATATGTGTTGTGCATTATACTTGAATCATTAATATCGTCTGTTTGATTATTCCATCTAATATTGGTAGCTGATATTATCGTATAATTAGGTGGACTTGGGTTGTTCTTATAATTGGTATGCGTCAGATTTGTACTTCTTATCCACAACCATTCTACGTCATTGGAGTTCGGCTCCACTGTTATGTTATATTGTTTGTTAGAA
>CAZSCZ010000280.1:0-2058 GCA_964605455.1 uncultured Spirochaetia bacterium | reverse complement strand
ATTAATGTAGAGTCCGTTTTTAAAGGTATAATCAAATCCAATTGTATATTTGAAATACGGTTCTTTATCAAGTGCTGTGTTTGTTGATGTTGTGGTAATTACTCCTAATACAGGATGAGTAATTGTGGTATAAGTTATTGTATTTACTTCTTTTGGTATAAAACAGGCAGCCTCTGCCCAGACTCCCACTTCAAGCAATTCTCCTGCTGTATCAAGACCAATTACCTGTATCTCAGGGTATATCATATTATATGAAATAGAGATATCGGCAGGATTCGCAGCATTTACATTCAACTTATTCACAATTGGCACATCATCATAACCTTTGAAATAACTTAAAGAGAAATCAAAATCAAAAAGTTTTCCTGATAGTTTAAAAGCGAACATAGAATTTTTTGCTTTTTTCTCGGGCATCTCAATTGTGCCATTAATTGATGATATAGCTCCCATTCCTTTTAATTGTGCTAAAATCTGTGCTGATAAATTTGCATCAAGCATAGCAGGATAGTTAAATTCATTATCTGAAAATCTTGCTGGTGTAAAATATGGCAACCATATTCCTTGCAGCGAGAAATTATCACTTAGATAAAAAGTTGCTTTTACTGCAGGGGTTGGTATTTTTTCGCCAAAATCAAATATATCAGTTAAATCATCAGGATTGAGATTATCAGTAGGATTCATCTTATCTGCTGTTCCCCATGCTATTCTCTGTTTACCTGCTCTTAAATCAAGTTTATTAAAGAGAAATCCATAATAATCAATATATGCTTCTTTTAATTGTAATTCCAATGGTTCAACAGAATAACGATTATTCAAATCAGATGGAGAAGTAACTTCAGAAAAATTCTGGTAACGAAAATTAATTGAAGCATAACCTGCGAGGTTATCCAATAAATCTGCTTTATATTTTAAAAGCAGATTTTCTTCATTATAAAGATAATCGCCTTTTTTTAATTTTGCCCTTATATCAGATTTTAATTCGCCTTCCAGAGAAGTTTCCGCAAAAATATAACCGGCTGAAAATATCAATATCAAGACCGTTATTAATATAACTTTTTTCATTGTATTCACCTCCAAGCATCACCAAATAGTTGTATTGTAAAAACACAACTTCACAGTTGTGTTAATCCTAACAGGGCTAAAGCCCTGTTTATACACATAAACACTCAACTTTTATTACCTTACATTGCGCTTTAAGAATCTTTTTGTAAATATTGAACCCGGAACTGCTTTATCAAATTTTAAATTTTCCATCTTAAGTCTTGTTTTATGCTTTTTCTTCACATTGGTCATTACAATGTCTGTTGCCATCCAATATTTTCCTATTTTCTCAATTTTATTGTTTATCATTACTTTTTTTAATTTATTCTTTTTATACATCTCAACTTTAGTAGGCAGAAACGAAGTTTTATCTACCCACATTTTCAGCTTGTCATATTCTTTGTCAGATGATTTTTTCCGCTTTGCTTCAATAATATATTTTTTATCAGTCTCTTTTAAAAGTTTTCCTGTATAATGTTTGGTGTATTCTGTTGTGCTTATATCATCATACGAAAAATCTGTTCCCATAAAACTTTGATGTTTTACATGAGATGCAATTCGTCGTATCTTTTTAAAAGCAGGCATATAAAGATACATCTCATTATCACTTAAAACAAGAAAACCAACACCTTTTACATCAGCAGGTTTGAGGAATTTTACAACTCGTTTTTTCTTACCTTTTGTCCACATTTTAACTTTGCGAACTTTCTGCTTACCTTTTTTGTCAATCAAAATCATCGTGGCATCAGCAACTGTGCTTTTAGGTGCAAGCATAGTATCCTCAACCTTTTTGAGTATCTGATTGCCGGAAAGAGGTTGAGCAGCCAAAGAATAGGTAAAAGCACTAAATACAAGTAAAATTAAACTTAAAATTTTGAACCGTTTCATAAAGCTTACCTCCTTTTAAAATTTTTTAATTTATTTATTGCTTTATCTTTTAACATTTTTGCCATATCTGTTTCCATAATTTTATCAAATTCACCAATGAATTTTGCTTTTGTTATAATAAGTATAGCA
>CAZSCZ010000279.1:0-2080 GCA_964605455.1 uncultured Spirochaetia bacterium | reverse complement strand
GGCAGGAAACGAAGCAACGAAAGAAATACAGGTGATAATCTTTAACCTCTAACCTCTTCCCCTTTTTATACTAATTTTTATTTTTTTGAGAAAAAAGAAATTAAACAAAATGATTCCTCTCTAAAATTTTTCCTCAAAGCTATCAACGAAATCGAATTATTCTAAATGGTTTATTTTTTCTTATTTCCTATCCTTCTATTCTTCTTTTCCATGTGTTTTTCCTTCTCCTTTTTCTTTAATTTTATAGCCACATATAGTATAATTATTACCATTATGATGGCTATGAAATAATAGGAGAACATTGATCTCCCATCTATTTCAATCACTACTTTTTTAGATGTTGTAACAGTATTTCCATAATCATCTGTGACAGTTAGGGTAACAGTATGTGTTCCATAATCTGTATAAATATGGGTGGGGTTTTTCTCCCTACTTTTGTTCCCATCTCCGAAATCCCATGTCCAGTTTACTATTGCCCCATCTTCATCAGAGGAATTGTCAAAGAACATTACAATCTTTCCATCTTTCGTATACGTAAAATTTGCTATGGGAAATACGTTTTCTAGAACAATTTTCTCTGATGTTTTACCCTCTATTCCATCATCATCCACAACTGTAAGCGTTACTGTATAAGTTCCATTTGACGAATATCTGTGCTTATTCCTTTCTCCATAACTAATTGTTCCATCGCCCCAATCCCATGTCCAGTTTACTATTTTTCCATTTTCGTCATAGCTTTCACTACCATCTACTACGACTGTTAGATTTATGAAATATTTTTTATATGTAAATTTAGCTTTTGGAACACTACTTTTTGCAATTTTTATTTCTTTACTGATACTATCTTTTGAACCATTTATATCTGTTACAGTGAGTGTAACAGTATATATTCCTTCTATACCATAGTAATGCACTGGATTTTCTTCATATGAATAGCTCCCGTCTCCAAAATCCCATGTCCAGTTTACTATGTTACCTGTGCTATTATCCTTGAAGCGTATAACACTGCTAACATCTGGATGTTGTGGATTAAAAGAGAAATCTGCTGTTGGTCCATTTGCTATTGCGGGAAATGTTATTGCAGAAACCGCTACCAATAATATAAACCCCATTAGTTTCATGACCCCAATTATGAGTATGTTTTTATAAACATTACTATGCTAAAACACCGGGAAGCTAAAACACCTCAATCCACCTCAGTATGCAATATATGAGAACTGGGAAATAAAGCCCGAATACCGTTTCTATTTTCTTTGTTTTATTGAACAAATGGGAAGCAATTAATCCTCCAGCAACAAATATTACAATATCAACGATCCTATAAAACAGTATAATCGGGGATATAAAAGATATTATTATCAAAAAAGATGCAATTTTCATTCCTTTTTCTTTTCCATATACTGTAAAAATATTTCTCACCCCAGCTTTTTTATCTCCTTCATAATCCTTCAAACTTCTTGTAACAGAGCCAATCGATAGCACAATGAATATGAGTATAGCAATGAGTATGGCTTCATTTGTTATGGGTGCATGATATGGATTAAACATCCAATCTACATTTTTCATTCCCTCCATATACAAATAAGGGTTTAAATAGCCAAATAGAAAAGCGAGTGAGGAACCTGCTCCTATAAAGACACTTGAGAGGATAGTTTTCCTCAATCTAAAAGGCGGAACAGAATATATTGTTGCTAAAATCAGGGCAATAATCGCTGGAATAATAGCCCATCCAATAACGAAAGCAAGACCTAATGAAATAAAGGCAAATATTATTGCCATTTTTTTAATAGTGCCTGGGCTAATCATTCTCATTGGCAAAATTCTCTCTCTATTCGTTATCTTATCTATATCTACATCATATACATGATTTATCCATACAGCATATTGCCATAGAAAGATAGCAGAAAATATGGCGATTCCAATTATAGCTGGTTCACCATATCTACTCAAAGGAAAAGCGAACAGAACTTCAACAAGTTTTTCTCCTGCAATTGTGCTGTTTTTCACATCTATCGTGACATTTTTAACTTTAATTGCTTTTTCATCGAATATTTTAACATCATTTTCACCAATTACCCAA
>CAZSCZ010000278.1:0-2108 GCA_964605455.1 uncultured Spirochaetia bacterium | reverse complement strand
ATTAATGGGGGGCTGGGATTCTTATAGAACTTAAACTTGAATTGCGTTTAATGAAAGATGGATGTTTTTCGATTTTTTGAGTTTTCTAAAAAGGAAGATTTTATTAATTTTTGATACATTTTTTACCCTATTATTTTATTGTTTTGATATAGTATCTCGCAATTACCTTAGATCCAAACGATTCAGAGATTCAGTTGAAAAGAAAAAATTTGTTAAGACACATGGGTTTACTAAATTCTGTTGAGTTCGTAGAACTTTTCTTTCATCCTTGCAAACCTCTTATCTAAGTAACTATAAAAGTTATCTACATTATTTTCTGAGAGGTCATATATGAATTCTAGCATCTTCCTAGTAGTGAAAGTATATTTTTCAATCTCTCTAATTTTTTCCTCTCTTTGATGTGGGGTCATTTTTCCATTTCTAACAAGTTCATCATAATATTCGTAAAATGTCTTATCTCTCTTATCTCGATTAAGATCCTTTTTTATAAGTGCTAAATTTCCTATTGCACTAAGTGGTAAACCATCTATTGAGTTAGCTATTTTCTTCAAGCGAGAAAATGGAATAACATGATCTACTTCAAATTCCACACTAGATAGTTCTTCACCCGCGGATATTAGATGAGTGTAAATATATTTTAGAAACAAAACAGCAATTTTGTTTATACTGGATCTGTTTTTTTCTTTTTTATTTTTTTCGTTTTCATGCCATTCCAACAGAGCAGATTCCCATAATTCTTTACTTATAGGGCTTTCATACCAATCTGAATAAGCCCTTTCCATAGCCTTTCTATCTCCGGTACCACTCCAAAAGCCCTTGATTATATCGTATAAATAATGGAACGGCACATTTTCATATAATTTATGTTCTATCTTTTTCCATTTGTCATTATTTTCTACAATTCCTTTTCTTTGATTAATAATATATTTAGAGTGGAAAATTTTACCAATTAATGATACTATTTGAAATTCAGTATGTACTACAGGGAATTCTTTTCCATTCTTTTTGTTTGCTCTTAGTTCAATATAAGGTCTAAGAATTTTATTCACAGTTTTTACGGCATCAAAAACTTTTTCCTCAAGTTGATTGAGATCAAAATGCTTTAAAGATTCCGGCAGATTTTCTAAATGTTTTAAATTGTGTTTTACACAGATTGCCACAAGATTAAAACCAATAGAGTCAGCTTCATGCTCAGAAGTTGATGACCTAAATAGAAGAGGAAACTTTTCTGCTAATAACTTTCCAAAACCAAACAAATACTCAAAATATGTGAATTTAGCTGTGTAAAAGTTGGTTGGATCATAATTCTCAATCTCTAAACCTTCGTCAATTAGAGCTTCATACTTAGCTTTTATTTTATCTTTTATTTCTTTATTTTCAATTTTTATGGGGTTATAGGTGGACCATGTGGCAGCGAATATTTGATATTTGTTTAGCTGAGTACCCTTTGAGTTTATTCTTTCAAATATGGTTGGCAAGTCAGATTTATCCCCAGTATAGGTTATTATCGGAACCTTGAAATTACTAATATCACTTTCATCTTTTATTTTTTTCAAATGTTTTTTAAGTATATTAACTAAATCAGCTAATTGTTTTTTAGAAAGTTCATTTTTACATTTTTCTTTAAGTTTTCCGTCTAAGAACGATGCCAACGCGAAAGATGAAAACCCTTTTGATTCCTCGAATCCACTTATTGATCTTATCCATTCAACAATGTATTTCTTCAAATCTTCCTCGGAAATTTGTATGTTCTGTTCATCAAAAAATTCTTTAATCGCATTTACAAATTCCTCGTGCAGATTATTTTCATCATAAAAATCAGTTGGTTTATCATAATACCTTTTTAATGTTGTAACTCTTTGTAACCCATCTATTAATTGGTATTCAGTTATCCCATTAGTATCTCCTACCTTATACAATAATAAGGCCCCAATTGGCATACCTTTTTTTATAGAATCAATAAGTAACTTCCTTTGAATATTTGACCATACAAGAGTCCTTTGAAACTTTGGGATTATTATTCGTTCCCTTTTTGGGGGATTTTCTTTCAAAGAATTTATTATATCTTCAATATTCCATGATTTTACATCTGTGTAATTTTCAATCAT
>CAZSCZ010000277.1:0-2135 GCA_964605455.1 uncultured Spirochaetia bacterium | reverse complement strand
AATATGTGTAAATAATAAAGAATTAAATATTTCAACACTTTTTATCATATTATGTATCTCACAACAATACTTCCCAACTAAAAAAGAGAAAATTATTATAAATCTGTTTAGATTTTTGACATTTATACTATTTTTATTATTTTTTTAAAATAATTATGAGAATAAATATTGCGTATCATCGGAAGCTATATTTAACCACTATTACACCTATTATTAAAGAGCTAAAAAATCGTGGTTATGAGATAATATATAATTCAAGTGGTGCTTCTATAACTATTGGAAGTCATTTAACTGACCTTATGGAATGGTATAAACGAACCCCAACAATTTTTATTGACCACGGGATATGTCCAGGTAAAAATATTATTTTGGATTTCCAGAATCTTGTAAAAATCGGTTCTTTTATCTTATTATCAGGCAAATATTTTGAACGAATATTGAAAAAAGTAGATACAACATATAGAAAATACAGAATAATAGGGTATCCAAAACTTGAGGAATCGCTTCATCTTCAATTTTCCCGTGAATATGTTATACGAAAATATAGATTAGACCCCAAAAAGCCTATTATACTATATGCTCCAACCTGGTATCATAAAACAAAGCATAATCCTTATTCACACGGCACTATTAAATATTTAAAAAAGATTGCACGAGCCTGCAAGGATTACAATCTAATCGTATTTCCTCATAGCAGAGATTTTCATCGCAAAGAATTAAAATACGCACCTTTACTTGAAACAGAGGCTCGAGTCCAATATTATTTCTCTGCTTCAGATTTATTAATAACAGATTTCTCATCTGTAACGATTGAATATTGTTATTTTGATAAACCAATAATTCAGATCACAGATATAATTGACAAAAATAGAAAAAGAGTCACAAACAGAGATTGGGAAGATGATAAATTTCAGGTTGGTGAATTTGTTAAAGCAAGAAGATTAAAGAAAGTTTTACCTTATATATTATCTCACCCCAAATTGTATAAAAAACAGAGAGAAGAATGGTTTAAAGATGTAATTGAAATTGTAGAAGGTTCAACAAAATTAGCAGCAGATGCTATAGATGAATATATCAAAACTATAGTAGGGTAGAGTGAGGGACGGTGCACAACTTTATTAACTTTTTTTCTTTTTTTATTGCACTTTTTTTAAAAAATGTTGTCTATATCATTGAAATGGAAATATCAAGAATAGGGAGAAGAAGGATGTTTAGACGACAAAAAAGAATATATTTTATCCTATTTTTATGTTTATTTATCTTCTTGAATACTACAATAAAAGATATAAAAGGGGCAGAATTACAAGTAACAATTGACAGGATTGATTCTGATAACTTTCCAGATATAAAATGCTATGGAACGATTACTTCTTCTAAAAACAATATTGCAGGATTAAATAAGAATCACATTATAGGTAAAGAAGATGATTATACAGAATCTATTATTGTAAAATTAATAGGTGATAACTCTCCTATTTCTGTTGCTTATGTTATGGATTACAGTGGAAGTATGAGTGGGGATATAGCTAATATGGAAAATACAGTTAATACTTTTGTTAGTTATACAGCAGATAAAGACAGCGGTGCTGTGATAAAATTTGATGACAGTTACAGTGACATAATTCCAGGATTTACATCAAACAAAACAATATTATCAAATGCAATAAGTAGTGCATATAGTGGTGGCGGTGGCACTGTAATATATGACCCTGTTTATTATGCTATTACCAAGCTAATTAGTCAACCTACTAATAACGAAAAAGCAGTAATTCTTGTTTCAGATGGGGGCGGAGGGGGCAATCTTTATACAATAAATGATGTGATTAACCATGCCTTGACAAATGACATAACTATATATTCTATTGCGATTGGTGTTAGTTCTACTCCAGGTAATCTCAAGCAAATGGCTACGAATACCGGGGGCACATATTATTGTGAGCCAAATTCAAATGATTTGTATGAATTATATTGTTTGATAGCTAAAACATTTAAGAAGCAGTATGAACTTTCATATACTACTCATAATACTAATCATGATGGGAAAATAAGAAAAGTAAAAATTGAAGTAAAATACAATTTACTTTCTGGCACTGGTTTGGGGGAATATCGTGCCCCAGGATATGGGATTGATATAG
>CAZSCZ010000276.1:0-2170 GCA_964605455.1 uncultured Spirochaetia bacterium | reverse complement strand
CAAAAATGATTAAAGAAGGTTTAAAGGATAGTAAGTATGAAAATAAATTTTTATTAAACCTAATATCTGGCTCAATACTACCAGATATTCCTTTCATCGGTAGAAAGAAAGTAATTAAATCAAAAATTTTTACAACAGTGTTGTTAAAACTATTTGGTTTTTCTGAATATCTTTTTCAAAAGGGATATGGCCGAGATGATGAAGTAGTTGAAGAAATGATTAAACAACTTCCTGAATTTAAAATGCTAAGTGGTGGCACCATAGACGATGGATCTGCAATTGAAAATTATCAATTTTTTAATAAGAATCTCCTAACAAATTCGATAGTTACTTTAGGTTTATCAACTGACTATCAATTGGATGTAAGAACTACTCATAACATGAAGAAAACGGATATAACGTTTAATATTACTAAGAGTAGTAGAGATGGAAGAATAATATATAAAATAAATAATAGACCTGCAGTTACAGAATTTCTTAATATTCTTGATTGGCATGATAGTTTTTTGACTGAAGATAACTGGTTTAATGTTAATTATTATTTTCCACTAGGATTTCCTGTTAATAATGAGAAAGATTTTGGACCGAGGTTATTGGGTGCAATATATGGTGAATCTTTTATTACTTTAATACGTTCAAAAGAGCCTTTAGCACCTTTACTCACTATTGATGGAGAAAGTATATTGAAAGCCATAGATATTAACTTAGAATCTTATCCAAAACCACCTGAATTTGGTTTGATTTCTTCCTGTTCAACTCGATTAGAAACTTTGGAAGGAGAAGTATATAAATCCAGAGAACGTATCGAGAAATTTTTTAATGGTAAACCCTATATAAAGTTTTATGTGGGTGGTGAATCAACATATTCACCTGATAAAGGACTGCATTATGCAAATATGTCCTTTAATACTGCAATTTTTTGGAAATAACTGTTATGTATCGTTATTGAAATAATTTTTCTAATAATTGCTTATTATTAGTAAGTAAATTAATAAATTGTTTGCTTTCTTTACCATGTGATTTTGCTATTTGCATCATCTGCCGTATTTCTTTACCGATATCACTTTTCCATTCGTACTCATATTTACTAAGATATTCTTCGCTGGTATCGTTATTATCTATTGCTTTTTTAGATATTTTTGCAGCGATTTCTCCTGAAGTCATAGCATAATAAATACCTTCGCCAGTTAATGGATTGATGAATCCTGCAGCGTCTCCACATAAAATTACATGATTAGTATAAGTTTTTTCTAATGGATAGAAAGGAAGTATTCCACCTTTCGTTTTTTTGCTCTTTATTGTATTTGGTATTATTTTCTGATTTTTTAGAAAAGATAAATACGTCTGAAAGATTTGATTTAAGTTGTTTCTCTTTTTACCAAAAGAGATATAATCAACGATACCAACATTTATAGAATCTTTTTTGGGAAATACCCATCCATATCCTGTAATGTTATTGATCTGATGATGAATGTGACAAGTGTAGTCATTAGTAAAATATTCTTTTATTATTTTATTTTCAAGAGGTATATCTTCTAACACACAAACCCCGATAAATCTGTGTTTTGTAAACAATCTTGATTCTCTTGCAACAGTACTAATAACACCATCGGCACCAATGAGTAATTTAGCATTTATTTTCCCTGCTTCTTTAAGTTCTATTTGAATTTCTTCTGGAAATATTTGTACTTCTCCGATACTTTTTTTATCAAAAAAATCAGCTCCATAATCAATTGCATATTGGACCAATTTTGCATCAAATCTGTCACGTTGAGTCATTGAGATAATCGGATCCTCTTTATCAAATATCGCCTTTTCTTTAAACGAGGACGAGTATATAATAATTTTACATGATTCAACTTCTACAACATCTGTTTTCTCTACATAAAGAAATCTTTTGAATATTTTTTGTGTAAGTCCTCCTCCACATGGTTTCTTTCTTGGAAATTTTTCTTTGTCTATTAGAAGAGTTGAAATTCCATTTTCAGCTAGTTTTTTTGCTGCTGTCGAACCTGCAGGTCCTGCGCCAACGACAATTACGTCATATTCTTTTTTAGGGCTATTTTTTGATATTGACTTACTCATACTTATCCAGCAACTTTTTATTTTTTACGGTAAAAACTTCTTTTGCTCCGTCTAATGGATACAATTTATTATCATACATATCTAA
>CAZSCZ010000275.1:0-2197 GCA_964605455.1 uncultured Spirochaetia bacterium | reverse complement strand
TTGTTGCAAGAACAATGGAAATTATAACAACCATTAACATTGTTTGTGATGTTATATGATCAATTGCCTTTTTATTTTCTTTTCCTTTGTATTGTGCAACAAGAATAGTGCCTGCCATTGCTAATCCTCCGCCAAGAGAAATAATAAGAAAGATTATAGGGAAACTAATTGAAACAGCAGCAACAGCAGCTGTTCCCAATTTTCCGACCCAGAAAGTATCAGTTAATTGATAAGCAGTCTGTAAAAGATTAGCAAATATGATTGGTACAGATAAGGCTATTAGAGATTTCAGGATTGAACCTTCTGTTAAATTATTTTTTATTTTCATATTAACCGCCATTATAAATTAAAAAATGATAATTATTATATAAGTTCTCCCCTTTTAAATAAATCGTTTTCGGAACGGAGTGGAGAAAACACAATATAGTTCCCCTTCTTTATTTTAGAAAAAATCAAATTTATCTATATTTAAAAAGCCTATCCTCATTATTCGTCTCAGAAAAATATTTTTTGAATTGCGTATAACATATGCGATTTAAAGACCTGAACGAATGTGAAGGCACGAGGCGAAGCACTCGTGAGTTTTTTCTGAAAGAAAAAATTTCCCTGAAGCAATAGCGGAAGGCGGAGCAGAATGCAATGGAGCGGAGTTTAAATCGCTGTTCAACTCTCGCGAATACTTGGAGCGACGAGGAATAACTGCAAGTGGTTTTTTGTGTAACAAAAAAATTCCGAAGAGTAAAAATTGCTTTAGGGTGGGGCAGAGGTTGGAGACCGAATCCCATTAAATAATAAGGGTGCGATAATTTAATAAATAAGTGAATTTTCTTATGAATAATGAAAATAAGAAAAGCGAAAAAAGAGGATTTTGATGACTATCTTAATCTGAAAAGGTTGGAGGAAAAAGATTATTCTAAAATAACTAAACAAAAGATAACCTACCCAGAAGATAATGTAATAAAAAAAGAATTTAATAACGCAATAAAATCAAGAAAACATTTAATTCTTTTTGCAATAGAAGATAAAAAGATTGTAGGTTACCTTCATGGAACATTTTTTAGCAATCCTTACAGGAAAGGAGGATACATTGAAGATATCTTTGTAATTAAGGAATTTAGAAGAAAAGGATTTGCTAAAAAAATGATAAATGAATTCATCAAAATCCTTAAGAATAAAGGTTACAAGAAAATTCACCTTTCTGTCAATACAAAGAATACAAATGCGATTAAGTTATATAAAAAATTAGGATTTGAAATATATCATTATGATTTGAGAAAAGAATGGAAATGAGTTTAAGCACCCTTCACATTCTTGGGTGGGTAAAAAAGCAATTTTTATTGAGTTGAACACCTATTAAGCGAAGTAATATTACGCTTAATATTCCATTTTAGGACAAAATGCGAACTTTTAAATAATCTAACTTAGACTCATGTTATATATGACAAATAAGTCCTTAGTTGAATCTGAAGTGGACAGGTTGATAATCCAGGAATGTAAACTCAGGGGATACTCGCAAAAAACAATTGACAGCTATCTTCATCATGTTAGAAAGTTTGTTAAGTCTAAGAAAAGTCCAAAAGAATACTTAATCAAATTGATAGAAAGTCGTAAATCTGACGAAACTGTCAGATCTGCTTGTTTTGCGATAAAATTTTATTTGAACATAGTCAAGAGAGATTCAAAAGAAATAAACAGGCTTTTGAAAGATCTTCCTATAGTGAAAAGAGAAAAGAAACTGCCTGTTGTTCTTTCAAAAGAAGAAATCAAAAAACTCATATCTGCAACAACAAATATTAATCACAGACTAATTATTCAAATAGGGTATTCTGCGGGGTTAAGGATCAGCGAGATTATAAACCTGAAATGGCAGGACATTGACTTTGACAGAAATGTCATTCATATAAAAAGAGCCAAAGGAAAAAAAGACAGGATAGTAATGCTTTCGCAGAAAGTGAAAGAGAACTTATTAACTTTAGATAGAGATAATAAAACATACGTCTTTGTAACAAACAGGGGCAAAAAATACACTCAAAGAACTATCCAGAAAATTATTGAAAACGCTGCTAAAAGGGCAAGAATAGAGAAAAAGATAACACCTCACACTTTGAGGCACAGCTTTGCAACACATTTATTGGAGAGCGGCACAGACATAAGATACATAAAAGATTTATTAGGTCATGAAAACATCAAGACAACA
>CAZSCZ010000274.1:0-2203 GCA_964605455.1 uncultured Spirochaetia bacterium | reverse complement strand
TTTTTTATTTAAAAAAATTTAAATTAAGTAGATACTATGCCATTATTTAGTAAGACAGAAGTTAAAAGATTAAAATTAGAAACTATTCCTGCAGAATTGTTAAGAAAACTTTGTAAAGCAAGTAATTTAAAAATAGGTAAAACAGGGGAAATGATAAAATATATTCTTCAAAGTAATATATCCGAAACAAAAATAGACTCTTTTATTAAAGAAGAATATAAAAATATTCAAAAAGACCGTCAGGCTATTATAAGTGATGAAGACTTACTAAAAGAATTAAATAAAGTTAAAAATTTCTCTTGGGGGATGTAAATTAAGGCGATTAAGAAAATGCAAGTATTACTATATATAGGAGATTGAGTGACAAATCACCATCAGAACTGGAGATTGTTGCGTGATAGAAAAAACTATAAACAATGTACAGACAAATATTATTGACGTTGGGTAAGTCTGGTTATATAAAATTTCACATACAAAATTCAGAATAGCATGGAAGAATTATCAGTAGTTACATAAAAATTTCATGGAAAGAATGAAAGGTTTAGACATATATGGGAGAAAGAGAAGGTGAAAGATTAAAATTTTCTAACAGAGATATTGCTTTGCACAAGTTTAAAAATCCAAAATCTCCTTTAATTTTCTTATCAGTTAAAATAAGAATCATTAGAAGGATACAATTATAAGGTCCCATAAATTTTGCAAATGATAAACAAAACTTTTAAATTTACAATAATGGTATTCGCAGTGGTGACAGGGGTGTCAACTTTTTTATGCAACGAAATATCAAAAACTTGACACTCAAAATATATTATATATTACTTATTATTAAAAAAGTGAAACATTTTAGAGTTTAAAATTTGGTTACACAGATCTATGCTAATGGCATACTATAAAAAATAAGATTTCGGCATTGTAAAAAATAATAGATGCAGGAGGAAAGATAATGGCAATTGTTGAGTGCAAAAATGTATCAAAAGAATATAAACCAGGCAAGGTTGTAGTTCCAGCCTTAAAAGGTATAAATCTTACAATCGAAAAAGGTGAATTTACTGCAATAGTTGGTCCTTCTGGAAGCGGTAAAACTACTCTTCTGAACTTAATTGGATGTCTGGATACTCCAACTGAAGGAGAAATCATATTAAATGGTATTTCCATAAAGGAACAGAAAAAGAATCAGCTTGCAGATATACGGCGTGACAATATAGGCTTTGTTTTTCAAACCTTCAATCTCATTCCTGTTCTAACTGCATTTGAGAATGTTGAGTTTGTTTTAACTTTAAAAGAGTACGACAAAAAGAATGGGAGAGAATTAACTTTAAAACTGCTTGAGAGGGTTGGACTGAAAGGTATGGAGAATAGAAAACCGTCAGAATTGTCAGGTGGTCAGCAGCAGAGAGTTGCTATTGCACGTGCTCTTATTAAATCACCGTCCCTTGTTCTTGCGGATGAACCAACAGCAAACCTTGATTCTAAAACAGGTGAATCAATTATGAAACTTATGCGGGATTTAAATGAGAAAGACGAAGTAACATTTATATTTTCAACTCATGACGAAATGGTAATGAAATTTGCCAACAGAATAGTTAAGTTACACGATGGAAAAATTGTTGATGATAGCAGGAGAAAAAAATGATTAAAAATTTAATTATTTTATCATTAAAGAATTTAAGACGTCATACTAAAAGAACAGTTATAACCTCTATTGCAATTGGATTTGGAATTGCAATGTTAATTTGGGTTGATGGAATGTTGAAATGGGCTGATAATGAATCAAAACGAAATCTGGTAAGGTATGAAAATGGAAATTTTTTAGTCTGTACAAAAGAATTTAAAGAAGATAGAAAAAATTTTCCTGTTGATACAGTGATATCCAGGGAAGATGTTAAAAAATTATTAAAGATAGCAAAAGAAACTTCTTGTTTTGCTGCTCCACGAACAGGGTTTCGCAGTATGGTTAGTTTTAATCGTAGTTTTGGTATGCCGTATATAGTTTATGCTATAACACCTTCTGTTGATTCAAAGGTATTTAAAATAAAAGATTCTGTAATTGAAGGTGAGTATTTGAAAGATGATAGTGACGGCATACTTATAAGCAGTTATTGTAAAAGAGAACTTGGGGTTGGGCTTGGTGATTATCTTACAATAGAGACAAGAACAAGATATAATACTTATCAGGCATTAAACTTAAAAGTTGTAGGAATTT
>CAZSCZ010000273.1:0-2238 GCA_964605455.1 uncultured Spirochaetia bacterium | reverse complement strand
CCTTCTTGAGGTCAGTTTTTGCTTTTCTTTATTTTACGACAATACCTGGGTTATTAATCCTATATATACTCAAAATAAACAAAATAGAATTTGTTAAAAAATTTGTATTATCAATAGGATTGAGCATTGCATTTCTTATGTTCGTTGGATTGTTTATAAATACTTTGTATCCCCTCTTTGGGATTTCTAAACCACTATCCACACGTTCGTTAGTAGTTTCATTTACTATTATAATGGTTATCTTAAGTTTTGTTGCATACAAAAGGAATAAAGATGATTTTAGACCCTTCGGCATCTTGGATATTGAACTTAATCTAAAGAAAGACCAATTTATTTCTCCCTTACTTTTTCCGATAATATTCCCGTTTTTAGCCATTCTTGGGACTTACTTTATGAATACACAAGGAAATAATACTATCTTGATGGTAATGCTTTTTTTAATTCCAATTTACGTTGTTTTAGTTGTTTATTTTAGAGAACGAATCCCAAAGGTTGTGTATCCCATTGCAATTTTAATGATAAGTATAGCTCTTCTTCTCAGCTATGGATTAACTTCAAATTATGTAAATGGAGCAGATGTCCATAACGAACTTTATGCTTTTAAAGTTGTGACAAGTAACTTCTATTGGAGTATGTCTAATTACAATCATGTGCTCACTGCTTGCCTAAGCGTTTCTCTATTACCAGCAATATATCAATCCCTACTAAATATAAATAATTGTCAATATATGTACAAATTAGTATATCAGTTAATTTTTTCGATAACACCTTTGGTAGTTTACATAATATCAAAAAAATACATTAATGAGTGTTATGCATTTTTAGCATCTGTTTTTTTCATATCTCAATTATTTTTCATATATACAATGCAAAGTGCCGTGCGGCAAGGAATTGCGATATTTTTCTTTGCTTTGGGGATGATGGTGATATTTAGTAATGAAATAAGCGGATTTAACAAAAAAATGTTATTCTTGGTTTTTATGTTTTCTGTGATCGTATCTCATTACTCAACTGCATACGTAATGTTTATTCTGATGTTCTTGAGTTCATTAGTGATTGCGGTTTCATCAATACAAGGTTATCTTCAATCTAATAGGATTATAACCATAGTCATGGGCATATTGTGTTTTGTTGCAATTTTTTTTTGGTATAGTCAGGTAACGCAGACTTCAAGCAATGTAGAAAATTTTATTGTAAATACATTCAAAAATTTGGGGAATTTCTTCATTGAGGAATCACGTAGATCAGGGACAATGGCGGTTATTGGGAAGGGTGGATTAATAGAGACATTACCGCAAAAAATAAGGATTGTCATTTATGATACCACATTTGCATTCATCCTAATTGGTTTTTTCTATTTGTCGAGGAACTGCAAAGAAAGAAGTAAGCTTGATACTGAGTATTTTCTGGGGATGGTCATATCTTTGGGATTATTGGCATCCATGATTATTGTTCCTTATATTTCTACATACAGTACAGGAAGATTATATCAACAGGTGTTGGTATTTTTAGCGCTTGCATTTGTAATGGGTGGAGATGCTCTTTCAAAATTCATCAGAAAACCACAACTTGGTTTATTAATTATACTAATTGTGTTAATTCTACAGTTCTTCTCCGTTACATATGTTACAGATCAAATTCTTGGTGTTCCTACCTCAATGGTTCTAAATAGAGACGGTATAATGCATGATACTCTCTATATATATGATCAGGAAGTTTTTGGTGCTAAGTGGCTGTTATCCAATGGTAATAATGATTTAATGGTATATACAGACTCGTTTGGGGCTATAAGACTGACCGAGGGATATAATGGTAAATTGCCAAAAATATCATCAGATATTTTTTCAAAAAACGAAACAACAAGTGAGGGATATATCTACTTAAGGCACGCAAATATCGTTAGTGGGGAGGTCTATCTTAAGGGGTCTCCTACGGGTAAATATCTTCTAACAAAAAATCTAACAGCCTTCAACCATTTATTTATTAGAGGGGATAAGATTTATAATAGTGGTAGTGCGGAGGTGTGGAAATGACTAAAATACTATTCGTGCATAATACTACGATGTGGTATAGAAGACCGTTCTTCAAAAGATTGAGTGAGATCTATGACGTAAAATTTGTTTTCACGCATATACGAGTTTGTAAAGATATTTATGGTGCAGATATATCCCCGGTGGAGAGGGCAGTATCGGTCCCAATTGTGATTATCTGTGAATATTTGTTTTACTGTGATTTTAG
>CAZSCZ010000272.1:0-2240 GCA_964605455.1 uncultured Spirochaetia bacterium | reverse complement strand
GTTTTTACAACTTATTATAAAAGTATTCCTTAAAAATGGGGGTAATTTTTCAACAGCCTTAGGTAAACTATTTTTTAAAGTATGACATATACCGAGACGATAATTATTTTGTAAAGCCTAACTTTCCCGGAGAGAAAAATGGTATTAACAATTGAAGTTTTTAAAGAAAAAAATGAATATATTGCAAAATGTAAGGAATTAAATGTTTATAGTTATGGAGATAGTTCAGAGAAGGCAGTAGAAAGATTACACAAAATAATTTATTTTTATTTACAAACCGCAGATGAATATCTTGAGCCATTTACTAATGAAATTAAAATTCCAACCCAAAAGACAATAAATTAGAAATTTAATAATGGGGGGATTAAAATATATCTACGTAATAAATTTAAATTTTTCTTTATTCCAAATAATTTAATATAAAGCTCTAATGCTTCATTATCAGTAAGTGTAGCAAGATAATCAATAATTATTCTATCAATTTTTTCATTTTTGTCTTCTACATTCTTTAATGCTTTTAAAGGGATTTCTGGATGTTCTTTAAAATAATAGAATAATTCTTTCAAAACATTTGCAGCATTTTTAGATGGCATATCAATTTGTGGTCGGGTATAAACATTTTTAAAAAGGAAGTTTCTGAGCTTTTCAGTTTCTTCAAGCAATGTATTGCTCATATAAATATGAGGTTTATCAATACTATTTGCTATAATATCATAAACCATAACACTTATCCGTTGAGAATGTCTTTTGCCCAAAATTTTTATACAGCTTTGTGGAAATTCATTTAATTTTATAACACCAGAATGTACAGCATCATCCACATCATGATTTATATATGCGATAGAGTCGCAAACGCGCACAATTTCTCCTTCAAGTGTTGCAGGGCAATCTGGTTCATCATATGGCAGAAGTTTTTTTCCACCTTTAGAATGTTTTACTATACCATCTCTTACTTCAAATGATAAATTCATTCCACCTGGTTTCTCAAGTTTATCTACAACCCTTAAACTTTGTTGTGCATGTTTAAATCCCTCATTAAACAATTTATTTAAAACCTCTTCACCTGCATGGCCAAAAGGTGTATGTCCCAAATCATGACCAAGTGCAATTGCTTCTGTCAAATCTTCATTCACTCGCAATGCTCTTGCAATTGTGCGTGCAATTTGGGCAACTTCAAGTGTATGAGTAAGCCTGGTCCGATATCTCTCATTACTTGTTGGTGAAAGAAAAACCTGTGTTTTATGCTTCAACCTTCTAAAATATTCAGAATGAAGAATTCTATCTCTATCCTGCATATATATTGTTCTTACAGGACAAAGTGGTTCTTCTTTAATTCTTCCTTTTGAATTTACACTCAACCTGGCAAATTTAGAAAGCTGTTTCTTTTCAAGGTTCTCCAAAAATTCCCGTATAGTTTCTAATTTTTTATATTTTTTTACCATAAATAATATAATAAAACCTATCAAATACAGTATTATTCTCAAGATGAATGTTCTTTCATTTTCAATATTTATTACACATAAATGGTAAATAAATTTTCTTCAACGCCTATCAGCATTATATCCTATTTTAGTTCAACATTTTTTTATTCTTACTTTCCCCTGCTTTATAATATAACGGGTATATTCCTTTACCCCTTTAAGGAGAAAATTTTCAGAGCTACTATGATATACAAAAAGTTTACCTTTTATTTTTTCCATTATTTTTGCTACTTCTGTATAAAAAGTATGCACAGTATTGGGATTTTCAAATTCAACTTCATGAAAAATGAGATGGCAATCATTATACCAGCTTATATCAAAAGATGGATTATTCTTCATTTTCAAAGCTAATGAGCTATCATATTTAGTATCACCGGAAAGTGCAAAAATATTATTTTTAAATTGGATTTTCAATCCAAGTGTGCCACTCTTTAATACATGATGATTCAGTCTAACAGTAAGATAGCCGTGGTGATAAGGTAAAGTAACATTAGGAATTATATTTATATGATTAACAATTAAATCAAAATCTGGAAATAAAAATTTATATATTTTTCTTAAATCTTTCATTATTTTTTTTGTAGTGATAATATTAATATGTTTTCCAGAATCAGAAGCTCTTTTCAGCACAGCAGATAAGCCTTCAATATGGTCTTCGTGAATATGAGAAATAAAATAATCTGTGATATAGTCCCAGTGAAGTTTAATCTTTTTCAATGCAAGAAAAGGTTTTGCCATAACATCAATCCAAATTGTTCT
>CAZSCZ010000271.1:0-2262 GCA_964605455.1 uncultured Spirochaetia bacterium | reverse complement strand
TGTCGCCTAACGTTTCGAGCGTATCTGAAGTTCCGAGCGAAGCGAGGAATTTTGACGGAGCGTTAGCGAAGTCGGATATGTACCTGTTAGGCGACCCCATTAGGGGCAAGCCACGATAGTGGCGAAGCATTGCTGCCACGCAAATATTAAAAACATCCTCATTCCTTATCTCTGGACAATTCATCCTCCAATTCCTCCTCTGCTTCTTCTAAAAAAGCAGACATAATTGAAGACCACTCTCGTCTCTGAATATTGTAAAACTTTCTGACCTCTTCGTTATCATAGTGTATATCCTCTGCTTTTGCTAAAGTGAATAAGAAAAGATCTAATAGAATCTGCATCATTGGGTCTTGTGTGGCCCTTTCATATATCTTTTTATAAAAGCCATGTGCACTGTTTATTACAACTTCTATTATTTTTCCTTTGTGTTTAACGGTATAAAATTCGCCAGTTCCAATGATATCAATGGTTCTTTTAAATTCAGCTTGCTTCTGAAAAGCCATTTCGATTTTTCTTATAAGTTCTTTCTTTTTATCTTTTGGTATCCTTTTATCTTTCTTTATTTCTTCTATTTTTTTCTGTTTCTCTTCTTCTAATTCTTTTTCAGTTTTTTCAATCTCTTCTTTTGTTAGTTTACGACGCTTTAATCTTTTGGAAGCTTTTGTTGCAATTACTTCTGCTGGTGTAGGTTCAGTTCTTTCCTCAAGTTTTTGTTGCTTTAGTCTTATTTTTTCACTTTTATTTTTGATATCGTCTCTAATTTGAGCAATTATTTTATTAACCCTCTCTTCTAATTTTCTACGGAGATCATCCGATAAAGAAAATCTACTTTTGTTTGTCTGAATGCCAAATTTTTCGTCAAGAACAGGAGAGAATGACATCTCCCCTCTAAAATAATTTAGTTGTGGGTGTCGTGTAAAAAGATGAAGTGTTTGTCCACCAGCTATTTGTCTTTTATTTCTTATTATATAAAAACCTTGATTATCTGGGTTAACGTTAAAAGGATAGTTCCCTCTTTTCTTTTGAGATAGTTCTAAAAGGGATTTTATAGGTAACATTACTATTTTAATCTCTATCTTTGCAGGATTTCCCTCATGATCTTTAATATGTTTATAAATAATAGGCTCTATTTTCCCATAGACCTCTGCTTTCTCCTTTAATTTTTCAACATTTTCTGATTTATCCATCAACATCAAAGGATCGTTATATTTGACTGGTTCATCATTCACAAAAACTTGTTTACCCTCACATAGAAAATATCTTTGGACGGTAGCAATATTTTCCTTCACAATTCTAGCTAAGGTATCCACCTTTGCCCTTTCTGGGCGATCCAAATGCTTTAGAATAATTATTGTACCAGATTCAGATCCTTTGTTTAAATGAATGTACTTAGCAAAATCTTCTTCAAATGGATCCTTTTTAACGGTATCAGGAAGCCATCCACCATTCTTTTTTAGTTCTTCAAGATCTATATAACAATAGTAAAAATCTTTTCCTTTAACTTTAGAAAAAATCTCTGTGCGGGGTGACTGACAACAAGCAGAAGCCGTTAAACCCCACCCAAATTTTCCAGTAGTGATTTTAGGAGTCTGTATTCTTCCGCCAAATGCTAGAACCTTATTAAGTTGATCGGGTTGAATTCCATCTCCATCATCTTCTACTATAAGAAAAAGCCTACCTCTATCATCCTTTTCAATAGTTATCCAAATATTCTTGGCATTAGCATCGAAGCTGTTATCTATGAATTCATTAATTGCCTCAGTGGTTGTTATACCTAGTTCTCGGATGCTATCTATGAAACCCGCATCAGAGACGATTTTTTGCCTTTTTTCTACCATTTTTATCAACCTCCTTCAATTTAAGATTACAATATGGACATTTGTAATCTAAATTTTTAGGTTTTCTTGGATGAATTTTATTATCTAGAAAAGGTATAGCATTGTGATATTCTCTACATTCAATTCTATATGCTTCCATTATTGTCTCAGTAATTTGAAAAGAAAAATATCTATATTTTTTAGCACCAGCGTGCTGAAGAAGTCTTGATCTCAATTTCAAATCTGATCTACCTATATACCTAATTATAAATCCATTGCTTTCTTTAGTTGCCAAAAAATAAACTCCCGTTGCATTTCTAGGAACATATTTTTTTACGTTTATTACAGTCAATCTAATGAATTTCATAATTCTATCACTCCTTGCGTGGCAGCAATGTCGCCTAACTTGTTTATTTCTGAACTGGTTCAGATATACATCCAAATT
>CAZSCZ010000270.1:0-2296 GCA_964605455.1 uncultured Spirochaetia bacterium | reverse complement strand
AACTTTTAAAACTTGGCTATCCCGGTGGACCTATAATTGATAAAATTGCATCTCAATATAAAAAGGAGGATTATATTAAATTCCCTCTCGGACTTTTAAGAGATAATAAAAATAAATATAATTTTAGCTACAGTGGACTTAAAACTGCTGTGCTTAATTTTGTTAAAAAAAATCCTGATTTTGATTTGAAAAAAATCGTAAAAGGATTTCAAGTATCTGCTATAAATGTTCTGTATGAGAAAACATTAATGCTTGCTAAAGAGACTGGTATAAAAGAAATATGTATTGCAGGTGGAGTCGCTTCAAATTCATATCTCCGTAAATTATTTTTCTCATTAAATGAAAAAAAGTTGAAAGTATATATCCCAGATATTAAATTATGTACTGATAATGGTGCAATGGTAGCTGGATATGCTTTCCATAAAGTAAAAGCTGAAAAGTTTGATAGCCTTAATATGGATGTTTTTTCACGACCAAAAGGTGGGCCTATTTTGTATTTAAAAGAAGGGCTGAGTGTAAATTAAATATTAGCACCTTAAATATAATAAATAGAAATAAAAAATATTCATTATAATATTAAAAATTTATGGGACGCAGAAAAAGAAAGAAAATGATTTTATTAAAAGAATTTGATGCTCGTATTTTAGAAGTGGTTTTAGCACTCATTTCTGCGTTGGAATTTAGGGAACCTTATACAGTAGGACATTCAGAACGTGTTACAATGTATGGATTAAAAATAGCGAAAGAGATAGGTTTTTCCCCAGATCGTTTAAATACTTTAAGATATGCAGGTCTTTTACACGATATAGGGAAAATAGGTGTTAATGAAAATATATTAAATAAACCAGGAAAATTAACACCAGAAGAATTTGAAGAAGTAAAGAAACATCCAATAATAGCAAAAAGTATTCTTAATCCAATTAGAGGATTAAAAGATGTAATCCCTCTAATTTATCATCATCATGAAAGATGGGATGGGAATGGTTATCCTACAGGATTAAAAGGTAAATTGATCCCTATTGAATCACGAATAATTAGTATTGCTGATACTTTTGATGCTTTAACTTCTGATAGACCTTATAGAAAAAAATTGACAAAAGAAAAAGCAATTGAAATATTAATAACTGAAAAATATAAACAGTTTGATGGAGAACTTGTAGAATGTTTTATTAATATTTTAAGAAAAAAATGTTTGAAATATAAATATTAAAGTAGAACAAAATATTGTTATACTTAGTTATTGATGGGAAACTGTGTAAAAGGGGATAAAAGTAGTCACTAACTGAGTAATTTTAACTAAATATAGTTTTAATGTAATTATAGATTGAGATGTATCTTTTAAATAAAATAATTTATAATTGTAAGATATATAAATAATTATAATTTTTTGTATATGGGCTTTTCTATGGAAATGTGGCACAAAAATTGCTATATTATTAGATGAACTTATATATATGATAAAAGAAAAAAATAAGGGCTGGATTTGTCCAGCTCATAGATATATGGTTTGACATTGGAATAGTATTTGGACTTGATAATTAAAACTATTATGGAACTAATACAAAAGGAGCTTTTGATAAGGAATGCAAATTTTGTTACCGAAATAATATAATAGAAGGAACCGTAAATATTATGCTAAAAAAGGTTAAATTAAGTATATTATTTGTGCTGATGATTAGTAACACTATAATATTTGCAGCACATCAAGCTACGAATGTTTATTCTACTATTTCTCCTACAAATTATATTGTCGGCAAACTTGCAGATTTTAGATACCTCTTTAGAGTAAGTAACGAAACTAATGCAAGAGTTGATACATTCTTTATTTATAATCCTCATAATGCTACCACTTATCCTATCAATAGTGTAACTTCTATCACAGTAGACTCAACCCCTCAATGGCTATTAGAAAGTTCAACAAGACCAACTGGGGCAAATCAATTTTCTTGGTTTTATAGCAGCGGAAAACTAACTTTGTTAAGTGCTCAATCTGCTATTACATCAGGGCAAACTGTAATTGTTCACTTTCAGCAAAATTTGCCTACAACTACTGGCACAAACTTTCAGTACTCCTCTAAATACTCTAATTCTGGAACTACTGATGGTGTAACTAATTCTTGTACACCATTTTCTAACGGATGGAATGTGGATTTATTGCCCGGCGATCTGGGTGGTTTTGAATTAAAAGGGTATCCTACAATTTGTACCGCAGGCCATAAATGGAGTAACTCTACTTCTGTGACTGTGATTGCTTATGATGTGTATAATAATATAAAAACAGATTTTACAAATGCTA
>CAZSCZ010000269.1:0-2313 GCA_964605455.1 uncultured Spirochaetia bacterium | reverse complement strand
TTATCCTTTTCAAATTCAATAAAAGAAGATACAACAACTTTTATAATTTCAAATCTTCCGAGTTTGCCAGAAATCTTTATTTCCGGACCTTCAATAACCTGTTTTTCCTTTAAATACCTTTTAAGTTTTACATAAACATAGTTGTTTTAATATTATAAAACCTTTGTTTTATACAGTTATTATGGACCCTGCAGAAATATTAGGAAGCATTGTAGCAGTATTTTTTGGAGTATATATAGCATTTATCTAACTCAACAGTTCTGTAGTACAACATCTGATTTTTGTTACATATGGTTGGGCAATATTTGGAGCTTTGATATTCGGTTCAATATTATTTCTCAAATATAAACTATTTAGTTAATTGGTTGGGGAACCACTGATTTTTTCAATTTAATAACTTTAACCCACTCTAAAAAAGGATTAGATTTTTTCTTTTGTGTTATTATTTCTACATCGTAATTACTAATCAGCCAATTTACAATTGCATCCACTTCAGATTCCTTGATAAATGGTATGGCTTCAATTTCATCAACTGAAATTTCACCTTTATATTTGAGTAAAGCAGTTAAAATTTTTATTTTTTTATTCATTTTATCTCTTACCTCCTTTCACATTTTTTAATTCTTTCGGAAGGACTTCCAATAGTTCAGGAGGTAATTCTTTAATCATTTCTAACATCTCTTCTTTTCTTATTTTTTTCTCTAATTTTCTTTTTTTGTCATATAATCTAAAAATATCCCAAATAATATCTAACTCTCTACCAGCTAACTCCTCAACTTGGAGACCCATCTCTTTTGCTTCATCAACGGTAATACAAAATCCGTGATCAGCATATCCTTTAGTAAATCTATCTGCTATTTCTTTTGCTTGTTTAATATTGTTTTTTAATATTCTTGAACTGAGCAGCCTAATCAAATATTGTTCTCCTATTTCTATACTTTTTAGAAAACTCCCCAATGTGAGTGGAAATTGTAATCTCTCAATTAATTTATTCGCTAACTCTTTATTTCCTTTTTTAAATTCATCTCTGATTAAATTAAGGGTTGATTCTATATGCAATGGAGAGAATTGTTCTAACCTCCTCTCAATAGGATTTATTTCTATAATTTGAGGATCTAGAGGACCTAACTCTGCAATTGGTGTCATAATAAGTTTATCTCCACCACAAACCATTAATGTTGCTGCACTTTTTGCCCACCTAGGAATTATGAATATTAATTCCTTATTACCGAACCGTCTGAATAACATAGATAAATTGAACGCAGCATCTATGTCCCCTCCTCCAGAATTAACAACCACATCTAGTTTGCCATTACAATCTGTGTATTTATTTCTTAAATCATCAAACACGTCTTCCACTATAGATCGTGTTATCTCACCAAAAAAGAGATAGCATTTCCTTTTTCTTAATTTTTCTAATTCAACTCTCTTTTTTTCTACTTGTTTTTCAATTTCTTTAATTTTAGTTTCTACATTTTTTGTGTTTTTTCCTTTCACTTCCTTCATAATGAAATAAAGTAATAAAATTAAATATTTTCAAATCGGCGAGGCGGCGGAATTAGACATAACATATAGCATTAAACGAAGTCACGAGAAGCGTTAGCGACGAGTGATTTGGGTAAGCGAAGTGCAACGAGCGAACCGTTTAATGCCTGTTATACGCGGTGAGTGAAACGAACCCGAGCACTGCAACGTAGTGAGGAGCGCAGAGTCGCGAGGGCACCAAAAAATAAGTTTAGATCTCATAAAGGACGGGGCGCTAATTTTCAATATATTTATAAAGAATTTAGTTGATCTAATTAAATATGGTAGAAGATTATAATCACAAATATCTAGAATTTGCTTCAAATATCTCATTTTTTGAATTTTTACAAGAAGAATTTAAGAAGCCTCATTTTAAGACAGATATGTACTTAGAAGAAATTAAAGAAATGTCAGAGAAAGATAAATGGGATATAAAGGAGTTAGCAAAGTTTTTAAGAGAACATCCAAAATCTTTTGAAATTTTTGAGGAAATTTTTCAATTAGCTAGATTTACTAACACTCAACTAATTCATTTTTTATTTAATACTAAGATTCTTAATAGTACAGATAAAGATACAGTAATTGAATATTTAAAAAAGAATTTAGAGTTTGATAGTTTATTTGCTGAGCTTTTTATAAAACATTCTAAGAAAATAGATTTTAATGATATTAAATTTAATAGCGTAAAGGAAGTTATTAATTTTATTGAGAATCACAAAGATAAAGAATCTAAATATTATCTTATCCTCTTATTAAAAGCCACAATTATAAATTATGTAGAACTAGCTG
>CAZSCZ010000268.1:0-2317 GCA_964605455.1 uncultured Spirochaetia bacterium | reverse complement strand
AGATTTCAATCCAAAGCCGGAAATTATTGTTCTTGATGGACAACAAAGACTTACCTCTTTGTTTTATGCGTTATATTCCCCCAATATCTCCTTAAAAAATACAACCAACCCATACGCATTTTTTATAGATTTACAGGAATTAAGTGTTGATAATGTTGAAGATGCTGTTTTTAGCTGGTCAAAGCAATGGAGAGAATATAAAGCATTGTTAAATGGAAATGAGAAATATAACCTATCAAAATTAAAGAAAGAGAAAATATTGCCTTTGACTTTTTTGGCTAATGAATCTGATTTCTGGAAGTTGTGGTATGGTGAATTTAGAAATCTTTTTAGTGAGAACGAAGCACAAAAGATAGAAGATTATTTGAAAAATATTATAGATTACCAAGTCCATGTATTAAGCATTCCATTGACAGAAAGACCAGAAGATATAGCAATATTATTTGAAAGAATAAATCGCACAGGAGTCAAACTATCTATATTTGATCTGCTAACAGCTCGCTTATATAAGTTTATTAATTTAAGAACAGAGTGGGAGAATGCATTTAATGAAAAATATTGGCTAAAACAAATAGCATCAAATGATATAAAAAACACAAAAATTCCCTATTACATTATTCAAGGATTAGCTCTGAGTAAAGGAATGAGTATAAAAGCAAGAGATATAATAAAAATAGACTCAACAACTTTAAATAAAGAATCTTGGAAAAAGGCAGTAGAAATACTGAAAAATAGGATTTTAAGTAGATTATTTGATGTGTCTGAGTATGGAATTGCGGATTATAGGTGGCTCTCTTATCCTTCTATGATCTCAATATGGCTCGGATTATTTATTAAAGTAGAGAAAGGGGAAATAGACATAAATATCAACAAGATAAATAAGTGGTATTGGAGCGTAATTTTTACAGAAAGGTATTCTGGTTCTACTGAAACCAAGCAAACTAAAGATTTCAAAGATTTAGTAGCATGGATAAGGGATTCTAAAGAAATTCCAGAATCTGTAACAGATATTAGGAGTAAATTGGACATTATGAAAATAGACACAAAATATTCTGGAAGTTCCATTTACAAAGGTATTTTCAATTTACTTTTCAGAAGGGGAGCATGGGACTTTTATGAGAAGGACAAAATAAAATTTTCAGTAAAAGATCTTGAAGATCATCACATCTTCCCAAAAAAATTCTTAGAGAACAAAAATGTAAAAGTTGAAAAGGACATTGTACTTAATAGAACACTTATTTTATCATCCACTAACAGAAAAATCAGCAAAAAAGCACCAGCCACATATATTGAAGAAATGATAAAAATACATGGAAGAGAAGAAGAAGTAAAGAAAATCTTGGAAAAACACTTTATAAATGAAGAAATGTTTGAGCTGTTAAAAAGTGTAAAAGAAGATTCAACTTCAGATGAAATAACGGAAAAGTTTGAACGATTCATGACTATGAGAGGAAAACTGATAAAAGAGGAAATAAGAAAGCTGGTACAGGGTGAAAATAATCAATAGATACAGAGACAGCGGGCACTCCTGCGGCAACTTCGTTGCCTTGCCCTTCGGGTCTGCTAACAGGAGGATATGTGGTTTCACCTTTGGCTATGCCAAAATTCGCAAGGCGAAATTCATATATCTACGAAACGTTAGAAAGATGCTAATGTGGGTACAATACAATGTTTGATAATAAAAAATTCTCTTTACTTTCTCTTAAAATAGTATAATCTTTAATATTAAAGATAGATGTTTGTTGGGGCATGGTATCTGTGTTTTTTTGTTTAATTTTTTTTTCAAATTATAAATACAGTTTTTTTAATTCAAGGGGGGACCATGTCTCTTATTTTTCCAAAAAACTGCTAATTTTTAGCTTGACAAAATGAGCACTATATGTTATCATATAACAGAAGGTCAAATATGATTAAATTTATGAATAATAAACAGTTAACAATTAACGACCAACATAGATCAGGTAGTCAAGAAGAGCAACCTTTGCTATTTTCATTAGTACACCTAATCTTATGTTGGCCGGAAAATGTCGATGCAGATGAAACCTAAACTCACACCATATTATGTTGATCTAGTTTATGATGCCTGCCTTAAATCTTTCTGGCGAAAGAAAACGCTACGTAATTTTTTAAAGCGTTGTGGGATTTCCGATTCCTTTTTGGCAAGCTGGACTCCTGATGAAACAAAAAGAGATTTTTTGGACAGGCTTTTTGAAAAATTGCCTCGAACAGAAAAAGGCAGAACTGCATTGTTGCAAATTGCAAAATATCTTATGGAGCAAAGAACATTTCCTGATCTAGAAAACTGGGAAGATTCATC
>CAZSCZ010000267.1:0-2354 GCA_964605455.1 uncultured Spirochaetia bacterium | reverse complement strand
GATTTAATGGCGAGTATATTAAATCCTGCTTTAGTCGTATGAGCGATGAGGATATATCAATTTTTATTATCGCCAATATCCTTGATTATGCTTTTATGATTGCTTACGGCACATTCTTCTTTAGTTTGGCATTAACTCTTACAAGAAAATTAAAAGAAGGCAGTATTTGGAAAAAAATTGGTTATTCTATTTCCATTTTTGGGATAACTGCTGCATTTTGTGACGGTATTGAAAATATTTTTCTTCTGATGATGGCATCAAATCCTATAAACTTCCCAAATTGGTGGGCAATTGCTCACTCCTCTTTTGCACTGGGGAAGTTCATTCAAATGTATGCAGCAATTGGTGGAATAATCTTAATGGCGTTGGTTATAGCTCTGTCGAAATTAATAAAACGGAATAATAATGTAGGTGAAACATAAGCATAACAACAAAAAACGATATTTATCCAGAGAGAGGTATATGCGAACAGTTCGCATATCTTCCAAATTTCGGTGTATACCCAAAACTATTCAGATATGAATTAGTTATCTGCTTACTGTGAGCGAAAAGGCTATTATGAAAATATCTGAATATTTGCAGAAGGCATATGACGAAGAACCTAAATTTAGAAAGTGGTTAAAAAATAAGTGGCTTTCTTGGAATCCACCAAAGCGTAAAATCTGCATCTTTGTGGATGCTTCATTACCACAAGAGCTTTGTTGCCGAAAATCAATAATTACGAGGCATTCAAACTTGTCGGTAAGGCTAAAAATGAAAAAGATACAGAAATATATAAAAAAGATAAAAAGCTAAAAGCATTACTTTTAACTTCAGACAAGGATTTTTGGAATGACCAGGTATTTCCCTTATCTGAATCTCCTGGTGTGGTTATTATAGAAAGAAATAATCTCAAAGATGTTAAGTATTGTTTTGGATACTTTATAAAAACCTTGGAGTATGATTTTAAAGTCAGCATTGAACACTTAGAATATTGATTTTATTAATTGCAATCACAATCTTTTCAGGTAAAGAAGTAGTAACAGCATTAAAAATAATAGGTTATACTATATCTCATCAGAGAGGAAGTCATATCTTTTTACATAATTTAGATTAGAAAAGAACAAGTCTATTATAGTTCAAAATCATAAGGAATTAAAAAATGGGACATTAAATAATATTATAAAAAAAAAGCAGGAATAACAATAAAAACCTTAAAGAAATTGATAAAATAAAAATGTATCGTCACCTAACTTGAGTCTCACTAAGGATCCTTTGGCACTTATACACCTGCCTTACGGCAGGCATCGTAAGCCTCTGTCCGTTATCTGGCAGCCAAAATTTTAATTGAAGTATAAATTAAAAATGTTAAATTATAAGTATGAAACCAAAATTATATTTAGACACATCAATACCAAGTGCTTACTTTGATTATTCTAAACCCATAAGACAACTCATAACTCAAAAATGGTTTGAAAATGAAGCATCAAAATATGAATTATACATCTCTGTTATTACTATTGAAGAGATTGAAAGACTGTTAAACATTTCTAAAAGAGATAAGATAAAAAGTCTAATTTTAGAATATAATCCCAAAATTTTAAAATTATCAAAGGTTGAAAGTTTAGCCCCTTGGAATTTCAAACATATTGTAAGTTTAAATCCTATCAAAAAAAATTCATGAGATAAATAGGCGATATAATTATCCAATAATTGAAATAGGTTCATTAGAAATATTTGGAGGTGCTAAATATGGGAATTTATAAGAATGATTATACAAAAGAAGAAGATGAAGCATTATGGGAGTTACATGAGATAAGACAGGTATTACATAAAGAATTGAAAAATAAAACAATAGAAGAAATTAATAATGCAGCTTTAAAGAAATATGAAAGATTTGAGATACAAAAAGAAAAAATTTTGACCACCAGATAACTTGAGTCTCACGGAGGAGCCAAAGGCTTTATACACCTGCCTTACGGCAGGCGTTGTGAGTCTCTGTGCGATAGGCTCCATTGCTGACGCTTGGAGCATATCGGGGCGACGGGTCGGAAAGTCGCCTATCAGTGACTTAAGGAAATGATATAAAGAATGTGGCAGGTAAAATGGAAGTAAAAGGTATAGTGAATATTCGGGCACATTCAGCGGACCCACCACACAGCTATATGAAATTCCGAACCCACCGCCTTTGAAAAGGGAAAATATATAATGTTATGAAAACAACACAACAAAAATGAGGTAAACCAAATGCAAGTTGGAGTAGGTGGAATATGCGGTGATATATGTGGATTAAAAACAAAAGGTATCTGCCAAGGCTGCATAGCTGGAGATAGCCCGGAGGCAGATAAAAAAGTGGAATTCTTGAAGAGCATAAA
>CAZSCZ010000266.1:0-2354 GCA_964605455.1 uncultured Spirochaetia bacterium | reverse complement strand
CTTTCGGTCAAGGCGTCTTGAATTGCAACTAACATGTTGCGGTTATGGGAAGTTCTTGCGATGCAAGAATTTGGATCAAAACGAGCGAAGGAAGTTTTTGCCTCATAACCGCTGTTAGGCAATTCATTAGGGTCGTAGTGAACAAAGCGAACAGAGAGTTGCCGAGCCGAGCCAAATTATTTACATTCTAATTTACAAATAGCACATCCTTGAGGAGAGAAACCACTTGGACATTCCTCTTCTCCAAATCCAACTTTACTTTCAACTAATTTACATTCTGAAAATCCTTTGTTTTTAAACTCAATTCCTTTAACATAATTTTCCATCATTTTTTGACATTCATCTTCTATGGGGCCTGGCTCAACTTCGTCTCCTCTAGCACTACTAATAATTATTATTTCTGATGGTTTTGTGACGGTAGGTTCCTCTGTTTTTTGGATAAATAGGATAGCTAATCACCAATTAAAATTACAACCAAAATTAATCCAATTAAAATGTAAGCAACAATTTGGGGCGAGTAGCGATAGCGTTGACAAGCCCGTTTATTGTTGTTAGGGTGTCAGTTAGGACCGAAGCAACGTAGTGAGCGGAGAGTCACGAGGGGTTGCTATATGAGAAAATAATCAGAAAAGCGTCTCAGAAAATATTTATATTTTTGGGAAATTTTTTGTTTTAATCTTAATTTTTGGTTTTGATTTAATATTGATTTAAATTCACCAGTCCAGTAATCATATCCTTCCAATTCTAGAACATCGCTATAAATTTCATTCGCTAAATCTTTAAGATCATCATGATCGTGATGCCAAAGAATATCTGCAAGAGACTCTAATGGTAATAGCATTTCTTTATATTCTTTTTTAATAAACGCATTCTTTAACCCTTCTACCAATTCTTTTATACTACAAACTTTATCAGGGCATTCTACATTATCATTATAATCATAAAAAAGAAATTTTTCTTCAGCTTCAAATCTCCCTAAAACACAGTAATCACCTATAGGATCATAGTAGCCACAATCTCCGCATGGATTTACCATAATTTTAATTGTAAAAAACTTAATAAAATCTTGTGACCCCGAGCGATTACGCACGTTCTGGGGATATGTGAAGTTTCGCCTTGCGAAATTTGGGCGTAGCCGAAGGTGAAGCCATATATCTACCTGTTAAGTGACCCGAAGGGCAAGGCACGAAGTGCTGCAGAGTCAGGCGGAGCGGTATTATCATTTCTACACCCTGATTAATCCCAAAACTCCAAGTATTGCTACGATCAATCCAATTACACCAAGCAGACTTAAATATTTGAGTTCTTCTTTAAGATATTTGAAATGGGCAAAGAATGCAAAGAAACAGAAGTAAAATAAATACCAAGGATTATGCAATTCGAAAGCTTCAAATCCAAGGAATCCTAAAAAACCTAAAAATCCATTCATCCAGAGTTTATTTTTCATATCCATGGTATCACTTTCCAATTACCATTATTTCATCAACTCTTTCTCCAGCTTTTCCCCATCCTGATATACAATGCTTTTCATGATCATTTGTTTCACCTCATAATTTTTAATTTTATTCAAATTTTATTAAGCCATCGCGGAGCCCAATTTCACTTAACATACGCCGTTAAAAGAAGTTTTTCCCGAAAGGAAAAATTTGGACGGAGCAACCTGCAAGGTTGCGAAGTCTTTTAGCGGCTGTTAGTTTCCTGAGCGTTAGCGAAGGTTCGAGCCGTAGACGAGAAAGTTGGTGGGCGAAATAGATTTTTAAATTTTAAAGCATTTTTTCATTTATGAAATCTTTTGATACATATGCAAAAAAATTAGATTCAATAGTTACCAAATTACCGACCTATGGTCAGTATTATGAAGGGAACAAAAGTATTTCTCTACTATGCACTGAATTTATTAGAGAACTAAAGAGTATTTTAAAATATCTAAAAGCGGAAATTATTATGGAGGAAGAGGTAGACGGGATTGTAAGAATTACATTTGATCCTATAAAGAGCCCATACTTTAGACTCAGACGTGATAATTTTAGAATCGACTTTGATGAACTGGAAGAAAGAAAAAATGTTGATAAAAAATTGGAAGCAATTATTGGTATAGGTTTTGATGCGTTTGCTGTTGAGTATGAAGATGACGAGAAGCCAGATTTGATAACTGAGTTTGGGTATGTAACCAAAATTGGAGAGAGTTTATTTGCTACAGATGTAAATGTGTACAAGCCAGAAAACTGGAGAGATGCTTTAAATGATTTTTTTGATATCTCAAAAGTTAGATAATATTAGCGCGCCAGCCAATTGAAACTAACGAAAAAGCTAACCGAAGTTTTGCGAAGCAAAATTTGGATGAGCGACTGCAA
>CAZSCZ010000265.1:0-2360 GCA_964605455.1 uncultured Spirochaetia bacterium | reverse complement strand
TCACCTGGTGATATAATAGTTGCTGGTAAAAATTTTGGTTCAGGTTCGTCAAGGGAACATGCTCCTCTTGCAATAAAAGCAGCTGGTATATCTACTGTTATTGCTGATTCTTTTGCAAGAATTTTTTATAGAAATTCAATAAATATTGGACTGCCAATTCTGCAAATTCCTGATGTTTCAAAAAAAATAGATGAAGGAGATATTCTTGAAATTGATTTTACATCAGGTGAAGTTAAAAATTTGTCTAAAAATGAGACTTACAAGGCTGAATCTTTTCCTCTATTTATGCAACAGATTATAAATTCTGGCGGCTTATTAAATTACATTATTAATAATATCCAATCAGCAAATCCCTGATTTCACTGTTTTTAATTAAATTCGCCCTTAGCCCTTTTAAATCGCTAAGTGAAATTTTTACTCTTATATCCTTCTGCGAAAAATATTGATGTATCTCCTTTAAATATTTTATATGGTCAATTCCAACAGTTTTAAGCTCATCTATATTTATTATAATTTTTTTTGTATCTTGTATTAACCTATTTTCAAGCTCATTTATAAGCCAGGAAGTATCAGCCCTTTCAAATTCTCCTCTAAGTATAAAGGTCATTATATCGCCAGATATTTTTTTTATAGATATTTTTAAATTACTCTCAATTTTAATATTCTTTTTAGAATTACGATACAAAATATTTACCCGTTTGATAAGTTCATTAATATCAAAAGGTTTTGCAAGATAATTTTTAATTCCAAGTGCAAGAAGTTTTAAAAGCATTTCTTTGTTTGTGTGAGCAGAAATTATAAGCACAGGAATATTTTTAGTTTCTGAAAATTCTTTTAATTTTTTGCAGGTTTGATAACCATCAAGGCGAGGTAACATAAGGTCTAAGATTATAATATCAGGATGTTCATTTCTTGCTTTTGAAATAGCAGAATATCCATTATCAGTTTTTAATACCGTATAATTTTTTGCTGAAAAGGTCTCATCAATAAGTTCTACAATATCTGGGTCATCATCTACTACTAAAATTTTTCTTCTGTTCATCTTGAAAACCTCCAAAATATTTTTGCTATACTTATGCAATATTTATACCATTTATTTAATTTTTGTATAGAAATAGATAATTTTTTTATAATTATTTATATAGCAAAGAATTATAAATTATTATTAATGTGGAGAATATTGCCATCTTCCTAACTACAAAAAAGTATATACATATTTAACTGTATAATTTTTAAATATTTAAGGAGAAATTATTATACACCTATCAAAAGTAAAGAAATTTTTCTTCTTTTAATAAATTTTTGTTAATATCAAAGATTTTTACTTTTAAAAAGAAAGATTCTATAGAAAGAAGTGCAAAAGAAGCTATTCTTCCTTTATGAACTTTTTCTTTAAGATGTCCGGGATTTAGATATAATATTCCTTCAATTAATTCAACTCGCCAGTTATGTGTATGTCCATGACATATAATTTTACATTTGCTATACTTTTTCTCAGTAAAATCTATATCATCAAGAGAATGTGTTAATAATATTTTAAATCCTTCAACTTTATCTATAATACAATTTGGAATATTATTAATTTCATATTCAGGGTCATATATTCCCGGAACAATCAAATATTCTATGCCTGCTTTTTTTAACGCATTACCATCGCCATAATTGTCACCAAGATGATATATTTTTTTTACATTATAATTTTCTTTCAAAAAGTTTACCACATCCATTAAGTAGTTCAAGTTACCATGTGTATCACTTATAATCCCAATTTTCATTTCACACCCTAATAGAGATAAGTAATACCTCTTTATCTAAATTTTCGGCATAAAGAAAAGAAGTAAAATAATTTTTAGTTTTTCTCACTCTCAATAATAATATACACCATTTTTCTTTAAAATGCAAGTATATTTAGGTTGATTGGGTTGATGGAGACGGTTCACATAAAGTTAATAAAGTTGTGCACCGTCCCCCATATTATATTAAGTTAAATTTTTTATTGACTTTTTATTTAAAATAGTTATATTTTAATAAGTTTTTTTGGAAAAAATGGTTCTTTCGCAAAATGAAATGAATGGAAAAAGTTGGGATAAACAATTTTTGACAATCTATCTATAGGGTTAATGGAAAGATTAAGATGGAAAATTGATAGGAGCCTATGTTCACAGGATATGAGTGTGGTATGGTTTAGGCTAAACGAAGTGAGTAGTAGATGAGGGTTAAGCCTGTGCTATAATTGCACAGCGTTTCATTTTTAGCCAGAAATTTCTCATTTCTTGAGAAGGCTCCTATTTAATGTCATTTTCCCTGTTGATAAGGCTTTGTTTATTGTAAAAACAGGACTTTAGTCCTGTTAATATAAA
>CAZSCZ010000264.1:0-2393 GCA_964605455.1 uncultured Spirochaetia bacterium | reverse complement strand
AAAAAGCCCAGGGTAGATGAGAGACTAAACATTATTGAATTATGCAACACAGCACGATTAATCAAATAGATGAGCCTATTTATTTTTTGTTGTTTTGGATACATCAGATTTTCGATATCTTCTACCACCCCATATAATTTCCTTCATAAAAAGCGAAGATAAATAATTATAAGCGTTGATGAATGTGACTATCGGCATCATCAATGCATATCCTAGCGTTGAACCTATATCTTTTTTAGTATAATGCATAGCTTTCTTCAGAGTGTTAAAACCTATACCACCATAAATTATTGTTATTAAAATCGTTGAAACCATCAGTAAACCAGGAATGATGTATCCAAAAATTATGAGAAAAATGCCAAATATTGTAAGGAATTTTACCCCGGCCATACGAATAAAAGAGATTGTCCATGTCGATGGATAGTACCAGCGGACCCAAGTAAACTGCCTATTCCCCCATCTTATAAAGTCACTAAGATTTTCATCACTACAGCTTTCTACAACACATTTCGGCACAAATTTTATTTTATAGCCGTGCTTTTTTACAGCTCCAGTTAAAATGAGATCATCAGCAAATCCTGTCATCCACGCCTGCTCTACACCCGTCTTTTGAAATATTACTCGTTTAATAGCAGTTGAACCACCCCAAGCATAATTAAGTCTATCATAAAAGAAAGGTAAAATTGTTGCTAAATTCCATGCAGACATCAACAACGATTTGAGATTATAAGGAAAATACCATCTGTATCCTGTTGTTGCACCAACTTTTTCTTCATTGAGTGAGGATATTAAGTATCGAAGCCAATTTTTGTGTGGTTTTATATCTGAATCTGCGAAAACATAAACTTCTACATCACCTGCTACTTTTATACCTTTAATTAATGCAGAAATTTTACCACTGCAACCCTGTATAAGTTCAGATGTCACTAACTTTATCTTTGGATCACCGCTAAAAATATTTTTTATTGCTCTATATGCTGGATCTTTTGAAGAATCTGTAACAAAAATAATAATATAGTCGTTGTAGTTTTGATTGTAAAATGCTTTTATATTTTCTTGGAAACTATCATGTGTTCCTTTACACGGTATTATTATACATGCTTTTGGTGTATATGAGCTAATTTTCTCTTGTCGATACTGCAATCTAGCCCCAATCCATAAAAACAGCATTAAACTTTCAGAGAGGATGGCTCCTATCCCAAGTATGAGCAATATAAGAGAGAGCATAAGTCTCTAAAGTGCTTTTATCGTAATTACCTATAAAGCCGTTACGCTTATTTTTGATGAATAGAATGTGGATTATCGATAAAATTAAGATAACAAATATTAATACTGTGTAATCTGCTGAAGGAGATATAACTGCTGGAGGAATAAGCATCGAATTCAAACCCGAACATATTATCTTAAGAGATGATGCATCGCATAGGATGGATAGATTCAGCCAGATAGAAACCTGGTACTATGATGCTATTCTTGAAAACAATTATAGTATTGTATCACTGATTAATGTCCTTACAATTGGAAATTGGGGGATTGTATTAACTGGGCAGTTTATATACAAGAATGCTAAGTTATTAAAAAGTGAGCGGAAGAAATATTTGTTAAGACAATTCTACAGCTCTGAAGAAGAACCATTTATAAAAATAAATAACAAACAGATTATCAAAGGAGTTATTGATAAAAATACAGGAACCTGGCTGTATGAAATTTCGATGGGAGATCAAGAAAATGGGTTTGATCTTGAATTCATAAAAACAACAACACCTTGGAAAGGAAAAACATATATTGGAAATTGGTTAGTTATTCCACGTTTTGAAGTAAATGGAATTATTCGTTTTAATGGAAAAAACATCGATGTCAAAGGTGTTGGATATCATGATCATAACATATATCCCCTATATGCACCATTTGTTACCAGAGGATATCATTTTGGCAAAATCAATATTGATTCAATGACAATTACATGGGCTCGCGTTATGAAAAACCGTGGGGAGGAACAGGTTATTGTCGTATTTAACAAAAATGGTGATTTTATAAACATCAATCCCAAAAATATTTATTTTAATATTGAAAAACAAGTCAAAAATCATAGCAAGCTAATACCAGAAAGTTTTAGTTTAAGAGTTGAAGATGATTATTTGAATCTAAATGTCAAAATGGATGTCTTAAACTTTCACCATATTGGTATGCCTATGCTCAATTACTGGCGTTACCATCTTAAAAATATCGGCGAGATGCAGATAGGTTCTGATTCATATAAAATAGATTGTATTGAGATATCTGAATACCTAAAATTTCTATAAAATTAAGGTACTTAGAAATTATTTGTGGATGAGTTTTACTCATCCACCGTTCTTTCAATTTAACTTCAAAAATTCAATTTTTCTCAGATA
>CAZSCZ010000263.1:0-2402 GCA_964605455.1 uncultured Spirochaetia bacterium | reverse complement strand
TAGGGAGACTTTTATGCCGTTCATTTTTCCATACCCCATAATTTTAGATATGTGTCTGCAATATTTTCCCAGGTGTAATATTTTTCTACGATCTCTCGTCCTTTATCTCCTAATTTTCTACATAAAGTTCTATCTTGATACAATAAGTTTATTTTTTCTGACAATTGCTTAATAGAGCCAACATCAAATAAAAATCCGTTCTCTCCTAGTTTTACAATCTCAGGAATTCCTCCAGTTTTTGAACCTATTACAGGTTTATTGCATGCCATCGCCTCGGTAAGTACAATCCCGAAAGCCTCACCCCCGTATGAGGGTAGAACACATACATCACAGCTTTTAATTAGGGCACAGAATTTCCTTCTCTCCAAAGCTCCAGTAAAGGTAACTCTATCAGCTAAATCCAGGCATTGGCTAAGTTCCTGTAGCTCACTTAGGGCACCAAAATCAGGACCGGCAATGGTTAGCACCATATTTGAGTTGTCTAACTTGGACATAGCTTTTAAAAGCACATCAATACCTTTTATTTTCGCTACTCGACCGGCATATAACACATTAAATGTATTTTCAAGTTTATATTGCTTCTTAATTTGATAAACTTCTTCATTTGATATTGAATCAAAATCCTCTATATTAACTCCATTTGGTACTACAAGAACCTTATGCACTTTAAACCCGAGATCATTTACATAAAATTCTTTTTCTTTCCTTGTAATCGCACTTAGATAAAGATTCTTCTTTTTGTTAACGAAATGTTTTAAAATCCTAAAGGCTAATTTTCCAACGAAACCAGAAGTGAAATTTTTTAAATCATTAACATCAAAATGGGGGGTTATTGTAACTTTTCTAAACTTTCTGTGAAAAAGCAATGCAATGTAGGAATGGAATGATGGGAATGAGTGAGAATGGAGTATCATATCATTCTTTTTTATTTTTAAAAATTCAAAGAACATCTTTGGATAGATGGATGGATACATAAAGAGAGGGAATTTCGGAATTTTAAACGAGCGGAATTTTATTACTCTGATTCCAGCCACAATCCTTTCGAGTCGCTTATCTCTTTCTCCTTTAAAATCTAATAAGTCAGTGGACCAAATTTCAACATCATATCCTTTACTTTTAAATTGTTTTGAAATTTCAAATACGTGTGTTTCTACACCACCGAGAGCCAACGGACCACGATATTCTAGTTCTAATATTTTCATTGTTTGTATCCCCATATACAGATATCCAAACCTAGTAATGACTTAATGTTCCCAAACTTTGTAGATTTTTCGATGATGCTAAATACCTTCATGGAAATTTCTGTTATCACGCCGGTTTTCGGCACTATAAAGCTCGGTGCAGGATGAACATGAACTCCAGAGACCTTTATATTTTTAAGTCCATTTGCTTCAAATAGCCTTTTCAATTTAAAAATAGAATAAGCCCGCTCGAATTCGTATCGCCTATTTTCTACCGTTTTTAGGTGCATTTGATACCAAAAATAGAATTTGTTTGGAACAAAAACCAAAATTAGTCCACTTCTTTTTGTAACTCTGACCATTTCTTGAAAAACTTTTTCTAACTCAGAGTCATTAAAATGTTCTAATACTCCAGCGTTCCAAGTTAAATCAAAATAATTATCAGCAAAGGGTAACTTCGTAATATTTGCATTAATGGTGTTAATAGGATAGCCTAAATCCGAATAAATTTTTTTAGCGTTTCTCAGTGCATTTTCTGATAAATCTACTGCTGTAACATTTGCGCCATTTTCTGCAAATATTATTGAATCATGGGCTGGGCCGCTTCCTGCTTCCAAAACTTTCATACCATCCTTTATTGGAATATTCTTTTCAATAAAGTTCCTTCTAAACCAATATATTGGAAAAGACTGGAGATATTTTAGTCTAACCTCTTCTTCCCAAGGGTCACTATAATTAGTATTTCCCTTCACAGCTTCTGTAATGATAATTATTTGTGACGGCCCCAATAAATGTACAGATAAACTATCCAGTAAGGTCAAAAATGATCTTATGACAGGTAAATTTACAAAATTTAGCAAACGGTTCCCGGTTTTAGTTGTAAACAGAAACATCCGCAATAATCCTTCTGTCTGTTTAATTTCTCTAATCTTAAATCCATTTGATTCTAATAACTGAGTCAGTTCTTCCTTTGAATACCGTCTTAGATGCCCAACACTAATATCAAATTTATCTTTTCCAAGTAACCGTATTCGTATTTTATGCATCGGATCTCTTTCCAAGCGCGTCGACAGAAATAGTATGCCGTTTGCTCTCAACAAATTATGTATTTTCTTTATCGCAAGTTTATCATCTGGCAAATGTTCCATAACTTCACTGAAAATAATAAAATCAAATTTCTCCGCAAAATCTGTATCCAAAAAATTTACAGCTCTAAAACAG
>CAZSCZ010000262.1:0-2405 GCA_964605455.1 uncultured Spirochaetia bacterium | reverse complement strand
ACCATTTATCTTGTTTTTCAATTAAACTTGCTTCAAAATGAAATTCCAGATAATCAGTTAATATTATAGAAAAATTTAGCCCATATTTATATATCTCTGAATAATAGATAAAAAAATCAAAATTTAATGTATTAAATTGAGATGACAGTATTGTTTCAAATTGCTCAACAGATTGTTCAGTTACTTCTAATTTCGGAGAATATATAATATTAATAGTAATACCTTTCAAAAAGATTTCGGTATTTATTAATTCAGAACCTGTTAATAATTTGGTCTGTTCTGATTTTGATTTTGACATCTCAATATTACCTTTATTTTTTACAAAATCCACTGGATTCTTAAAAAAGCTTACTCCTTTTCTTATTACTTTTCTACCTACATCTATAAATAGGAAGTCAATAGGAGTTACTGTTAAATACAGTTCCCTGATATTATTTGTTAATTTAGTAGTTTTTGATTCTTCACTTTCTATACTAAAAGCATCATTCAATTGAAAAGAAAAATAGTCTGAAAAATATAATTTTAATTCAAGTGTTGGTTCAAAAGTATTTTTTAGATTTTCTTCTAATAGAAGAATATTTCCTGGATTTAAAACAGAATTTCTTAAGCAAGGTTTTATTATTTTATCTTTTAAAATAAGATTATATTCGTAGTCAAAACCGGTTAATTTAATTTGATTAAATAGAACAAGTAATAAAAAAATTATTAATTTCCTTTTTATCACATAACACCTCACTTATCTATAACTTCATTCACCTTATTCGTTTTAAATAATTTTTTTGGAAATAATATGCTGGTAACGATTTAAACATAATATTTCTATATTTCAAAATAGTGTATTCATTCTTTTTTATCATATCATAAATTATGACTTTAGTAGGACGCAGGTCGCCAGCCATTTGTTGAAAACCAGCAAATGTGGCTTTTTTAAGAATTTTACCGGTTTTTGCATAAAAGAGTGCCTGATAAGGTCTGAAAGTCTCTTTTTCTACGAAATATTTTATTCTTTGATAAGTTACGCCACGTCTTTTTGCTGTAAGTTTTAAAACATAATACTCTTTATTTTTTATTTTTTGAATTTTGATTAAGGAAGCATTATAGTCTCCTACATAATTCATTCTTGCAATATCACCATTTGAAGCCTGACCTAAAAGTCTTTGTTGTGGAGTTAGTCTAATAGGATTTCTTGAACCAGGAACCTGTATCCAGACATTATCACCACTCATAAGAAGCACACGTCCTTTCATCTTGGCTGGTTTAAGAAATTTCACAATTGAATTTGCTCTATCTTTAATATAAACTTTTACCACCTGTTTTGTGGATAAATTTCCTTTTTTATAATAGTAAATTTCTGTTATAATTGAAAAAGGCTTGGATGGTGCACGAACCATATCTGCTTTTTTTACTATTTCATTCGGTGAAATTGCAGAAAATAAGTATAAGGTATGCATCCAAAAAATTAAAGTAATAATAATTTTTTGCATTTCTTACACCCTCCTGTTAAATTAATTTTTTAACTTTCTCCAACTATTTCTCCATCAAACAATTTGATTTTTCTTTTCGCATATTTCATCACAAGTTCATCATGGGTTGAAAATATAAAAGTAACATTATACTCTTTATTCATTTTTTTCATTAGCTCAAGTATAATTGAACTGGTTTTATGGTCAAGGTTTGCTGTGGGTTCGTCTGCAATTACTATATCTGGTTCAGTCACAAGTGCTCTTGCTATTGCTACTCTCTGTCTCTGACCACCTGACAATTCTTCAGGTTTATGTTTTATTAAATCCTTCAATCCTACTTCATCAATAAGCTTATATATCTTTTCTTTATCCGATTTTTTCACTTTTCCTTTTCTTATAAGTAATGGGTATTCTACATTTTCATATAAATTTAATACAGGAATTAAATTAAAGTTCTGGAAAATAAATCCTATTGTCCTATTCCTAAATTCAGATGCTTCAGAGTCACTCATTTCTGTTGTTTTTTTATTATTTACATATACATCACCTTCTGTAGGATAATCAATACATCCAATTAAATTAAGTATTGTTGTTTTGCCTGAACCAGAAGGACCTACAATTGATAAAAATTCTCCTCTTTTAATTTCAAAAGAAACTTTTTTTAAAGCTCTTACTTTTGTTTTTCCAAGCACATAATCTTTTATTACATTATTAAATTTTATAATTACATCTTCCATAACAGATTACCTCCTATACATATCTAATTGCATCAACAATTTTTATTTTTGTTGCTTTCAATGCTGGTAAAATACTACCCAAAAAGACAGATAACACAGCAATCCCTACAGCTTCAAAATATCGGGATACAGTTGGCTTAAACATTACATAATAACCCTGAGTCAAAGATGGAGGCGGCGGAATATAAATCCCTCCTGAATTATT
>CAZSCZ010000261.1:0-2413 GCA_964605455.1 uncultured Spirochaetia bacterium | reverse complement strand
ACACTTGATATCATTTAACTATAAATTTGAAAATTGTGATAAGCAATGTTATCAAAGCAAATCCAATAGTAAAAAATGTGAACATCATTGTGAAACGCTTATTCATATCTTCAAATCGCTTATCCATATACTTTTGCATATCTACAAAACGGTTACCCATATCTTCAAATCGCTTATCCATAGACTTTTGCATATCCATAAAACGGTTATTCATAGACTTTTGCATATCCATAAAACGGTTATCCATAAACTTTTGCATATCCATAAAACGGTTATCCATAGACTTTTGCATATCCATAAAACGGTTATCCATAGACTTTTGCATATCCACAAATCGCTTACCCATCTCCTCAAAGCGCTTGTCCATAGATTTAAATCCTTCTTTTACAGTAATCTCTATCTCATTAAGTTTTAGCATTATTTCACTGTTTCGTTTCTCCGCTTCTCTCTTATCTTCAAAATTTTCTACTATAAGGGTAACAAAATGTCTAATAGATTTCTTATCCTTCTTCTCTATTGCCTCTGTTAATTCATCCTCTAACACTTCTGCTACTGCACTCATATTTTATTACCTCATTTTAATTAATATTTATCTTTTATTTTCAAATTTAACTACTTATTTCTATTTGTCAAGAAATTTTTGTAAAAAGTGTTGAAAAGATACTTTATATCGGAAATTTCCTTTTAGTCTCCCCAAAAAAAATTTGTTGACAAAGTGAAATAAATTAATAAATTTAGTAGATATGTATATGAAAAAAGGTAAAAGAAAAAAAATACTTGTTGATAAAAAATTTCAAACAAAGTTTGTATTTAATATTTATATTATTATAGTAATATTTATACTGTTGTTAGGGTTGCTTCTTCTTTATTTAAGTTCACACGAAATGGCGGGAAGTATATACTCAAAGATTGTAACAATAAAAAGCACAAAGCAGATTTTATTTCCACTTGTATTAAAACTTACTTTTATTATTTTGGTTATATCATTTATAATAGTAGGCGTGAAGTTTCTGTTTTTTTCACATAAAATTGCGGGGCCAATGTTTAGGTTTAAACGATGCTTAAGTGATTTAAAAGAAGGTGACCTTACAATAAGTGTAAGATTTAGAAATAGCGATGAACTTAAGGATGTGGCAAAGATTCTAACTGAAGCTGTAAAAGAACTAAATAAAAGGATGCGAAAGATTAAGAGAAGTTCCAAATCAATTAGTAATATATTAAAAAACAAAAAGATTTCGGTTTCAGATATAAATAAATTGAAAGAATATCATAAAGAGATAGAGAAAATAATAAATAGTTTTAAATTGTAATAAATTAAATAGAAGTTACTTATGTGTTGAAAGTTTGAACCACACAGTAACTATCATACCGGGATAAAGTTTTGTGCCTGGTGATGGTTTTTGTTTATAAGCAACACCTGAGCCTATTAAATTTGGTTTAACGCGTAGGGCATTAAGAATTTTCAAAGTTTCACGCATATTTCTGCCAGTAAAATCTGGCAAAAATTTTGTTTTTTTTATATTGAATTTTTTAATAGATTTATAATTATATTTAACATTTGTTGCAGGTTTTAAAAGCCTTTTTTCTGTTGGAATTGGCTTATATGCTATTAATTTTTCAACAATTCTTTTAAAAACTGGTGCAGCAATTTTTCCGCCACTATTTTCTTTTGTCTTTGGTTCGTGTAGAGTTACAAGAATGGCATATTTAGCATTTTCTGCTGGGATAAAGCCAATAAACGAAGAATTCACTTTATCCTTTATATATCTTTTTAATTTTATATCAAATATTTCACCTGTTCCAGTTTTACCAGCAATTGAATAACCTTTAATAAATGCTAACTCACCAGTTCCTTCTTCTACTACACCTTTAAGTAGTTTAGCAACTTTATTAGCCACAGCCGAGGTAATTACTTGTCTTAATACTATTGGCTTGTTTTTTTTATATATAGTACCATCAGGATATATAATTGCCTTAACAACTTTAGGTTCCATAATTTTTCCACCATTGAAAATAGCACAGGCACCAGTTATAAGTTGAATTGAGGTTGTTGCTACTTCTTGGCCTATTGCAATAGCAGATTTTGAAAACAATCCCCATTTTTTTGGTGCTCGTAAAATTCCATTGGATTCACCTGGTAGGTCTATTCCTGTGTAATTTCCTATTCCAAAATTTCGTAGGTACTCATAAAATTTGTATCTTGATATTCTAAAAATTGCTTTAATAATTCCAACATTACAGGACTGCCGTATAACTTCTTCAAAATTTAATGAATTATGTTTCTTCCAGCAGGATATTTTTTTATCGCCTATTTTAATGTATCCTGGACAATAAAAATATTCATTCTCTTTTACAATATTTTCAGAAATAATTGCAGCAGTAGTGAAAATTTTGAATATAGAACCAGGCTCAA
>CAZSCZ010000260.1:0-2440 GCA_964605455.1 uncultured Spirochaetia bacterium | reverse complement strand
CTAAAAGAGGATCTTTATCATCTCCAAGTTTTTTACCCATTAATTTTTCAAGTTTTGTTAAATTAGACTGTAACTGATCATCCAGTTCTTTAGGATATTTTCTGTTATTATCATTAAAGGCTTTACAAACTTCTGTTGAAATTGTAAATCCGGGAGGTACTGGTACTCCGATATTTGTCATTTCCGCAAGATTTGCACCTTTTCCACCAAGAAGGTCTTTCATTTTTGCATTACCTTCTGTCTTTCCACCACCAAAAAAATAGACTAGTTTTTGTTTAGCCATAAATACTTCTTCCTCCACTGTTATCTTTGCATATTTAATTTTCTTATTTGCTTTTCTTATGTTGTTTTATTGTATTATTTTTATACTGTTTAGCTACAGTTAGAATATAAAAAAAAAGCCCATATGTCAAGGTTGATGACACACAGGCTAATCTATAATAAACGCTATTAAGCGGTGTATGCTTTTAGATGCTGACTTCTGGATGGATGCTGAAGTCTTTTAATAGCTTTCTTCTCTATCTGCCGGATTCTCTCTTTTGTAAGATTGTATCGGTCACCTATATCCTTCAAAGATAAAGGGGTATAACCATTTAGCCCATATCTATACTGAATTATTTTAGATTCTTTTTCAGTTAATGTTGCAAGAATTGAATTTATTTCCGCTTTCAGAGAATTTTCTATAGCAATTGCATCCGGAGATTTATAATCTTCATCTTCAATAAAATCTGCAAGCTGACTGGTTCCTTTCTCTGCATAAACAGGAGTCTCTAAAGATATTAAATCTCTGGAAATATTCATCAAAGCTACAACATGGTCATCTTTCATATTAGTAGCCCTTGCAATTTCACTGATATTTGCATCTTCTCCCTTTTCACCCTGAAGAGCTTTACTTGCTTTTTGAATTTGAACTAACTCATTTGCTCTGTTTAAAGGTAGTCTGATCATTCTTGCTTTTTCACAAATGGCCTTCAATATTGCCTGACGAATCCACCATACCGCATAAGAGATAAAGTGATACCCCTTATCCACATCATATCTTTCAATGGCATTCATAAGGCCAATATTTCCCTCATTTATAAGGTCAGAAAGAGGGAGACCCTGTTTCTGGTATTTTTTTGCTACATTTACTACAAAACGCAGATTTGATTTAATTAACATTTCAATAGCAGCAGGATCACCCTTTGCTGCACTTCTGGCATAATTATTTTCTTCTTCTCTTGTTAAAAGATCTATTTTATTAATTTCCTTCAAATATATAGATAAAACATTTTCATCATCGTATGGAGATTTTTCTGTATAAATTATTTTTTTTGCTGCCATTATGTCCTCCCATATTACTACTTCCTTACAAGCAATAACTGTGCCAACAATAGCAGTCATAATCCTAAGTACTTTTGGTATAAGATTTTAAATATTTATTTTTTAAATTTTTGGTTTGTTATAATATTTTTAATAAATATAATGTGTCAAAATAACACATAAATCAAATTTAGAACAAAAAAAGAGCCAAAATAACTCTTGTCAATTTAATAACCTTTAATTCAGGCTGTTATTTGTTAATTTCTACTTTAAAAGGGATAATTTTGCCCAAACTTTCTATTTCAGATTCAGTTAATCCAAATGAAACATCCATATATGGAAAATCTATTTTAATATCTTTAAAAATTATATTTTTTTCTGACTGACTCTGCTTATAAAGAATACCTGAATCAATTATTTGTTCCCAGTAAATGTCCAGAAGATCTATAATCATATCCTGTTCAGCTTCTGATTCAATCTTACCAGATTTTTTGACTTGCAGATATGTGGAAAGTTGTATTAAATAAAAATTATATCTATCTTCTGATAAACGATTTCCCGGAAATAGTTGATTTAAAATGGCTACACCTGATCCGTTTTTATCTGCACACATAGAAGCATCCCAACTTCTTACTGCAGGTTTAATAAATCCCATTTTTCTAAAGGCAATTCCCAAATTAAAAAAAATATCAGCAAGAGCTATCTCATGTTCAACAGGGCAATCTTTTATTGAACGATGAAGGTGATTAAGAGCACCCCTAAGATCCTTACGGATAATACATTTTCTACCTTTGGAAAATTCATCTCTCCAGCTTTCCATTCACTTTCTCCACGAGAAGAAGATACAAAGCATAATAAAAGAAGGCAAGCTATTTATTTTATTACATAATGCTCATATACCAGTTAGTGACTCTCATATTAGATAAAAGTCACTAATTAAATTTAAAATGTGACATAACATAAAAGCTTTATGTCCTTACTCCTTGACGATCTCAATTTTCATGTTTATATTCTCCTAGAACCAGTAGTAGAGACGTAGTATGCTACTTCTCTAGGTTGTATAATACTATTAGAAATAAATTCGGAGGAAATAATGAAAGTAAAACCACTTAGTGATCGGGTACTTATTAAAACAGAA
>CAZSCZ010000259.1:0-2458 GCA_964605455.1 uncultured Spirochaetia bacterium | reverse complement strand
TTTTTTCAACTTTTCACGCTTTTCTTTTATTTCTCTAACTTTTTGAGGAGCAACAAAAATATCTTCCATAAATTGTTCAGTTAAGTTTAATATTTCTTTAGCATCATCTTCTGTAACTTCTGGGTTTTCAGGATGTAATGCATCATTACCAACCCATCTTACGCTATGCGCTAATTCCTTAAGATCTTTAGTTATTATCCCCTTTTCTGCGAGTTCGTCTATTTGATCAACTAAATCTTTTTTTCTAGCACCCTTTAATATGCATGCCTGCTGTAAAGCTCTTCTGCACATTCCTGCACAGGCTCTAAAAGCATTAACACTTAAACAAATTTTAGCTTCGTCTATATCCTTTTTTATTTTTTCTGGAATTCTTTCGTCTGTTGGAGATGGTAAAGGATGTGGAAAAATTTCTATAGGATAAAGTTTTCCATACCCATCTTTGTATAAATGAATTAACACACACTTTTGGCAAGAAGGACATTCTCCTATTGCCCAAACACCATTTATATTAGAATACCAATTTTCCTTAGTAAGGTACTTACATATGTCTCCACCAGATTCGCTAAATTCTACCCATGAAAAAGCAACATATTTATGACAATATGGACAAAATTCTTTTATTTGTTCCAAAAGTATGTCTCTCATTTTTCCCTCCCTTTAAAATCCTTCAAACTCAAAACCTCTTTTTTCTCACTTCCATAAACATCTATATACATAACCATTATTTTCTTTCCAAGTTTTTTTGGATCAAGTCTTATTTCCCAATTATTCTTTTCTAAATCTTTGGAGCTAAACCATTTTGAAAGATTAAACCATTCGCCATTATAATCAAAATCTACCATTACCATTGATAATGCTTTAAAGCCACGATCTTCTTCGGGAATAGGTTTTTTAGTTATAACATTGCTATAGAATTTTTTGATTTTAATAACAGCTTCTTTTTCTCCTGTAAATCTACCTAAACCAGATTTTGGTTTATCAAAATAATATTCACATTCAACTGTTGGTGGATTAATAAAGTCAAAACCTACTTGCTCAAGAACAGCATTTACATCTTGATCTGTATAAATTGGCTGACTCAAAGGTGTGAATTGTTTTTTATGTAATTCATCTATTACAGAATAAGGAATTCTTAAAATGTAATATTTAACATCATCTTTTTGTATAACATCTTCTCTAAATGCTACACTTGCCCATGGAGCTATTATGAAAAACCTTTTACCGATTTTGTCTCCTATCAAAGAATGTAATTGATCTATGAATTCATAGTCTAACACATACTCTTCATGATTCTTCCATTTGAAAACTAAAACATGATCTAATCCAAAATAACCGTCTAACATTATTTTACCAACTTCATGAGGCTCCTCTTTGCATTGAAATAATTCCAAAGCAAATTTTCTATATTTCTCAAATGATAACTCTTTAATTATTGTGTAATCATACAAACCAGCGTTATAGACAGCAAAAGGTTTCGGTTTCAATGGCTTGCCTTTGTTCCCAATTCTTTCCTTCAAATTCAACATTCTCTTAATCATCGTGTAAATAGCAAGCCTTCCAGCATCAATCATTATCCATCTTCTTCCGAGCTTTTCAGCAACAGCCCCAGTAGTACCAGAACCAGCAAAAGCATCAAGAACTATATCTCCTGGGTTTGATGAAGCTTTGATTACTCTTTCAAGAAGTTGTTCGGAGTTTTCTGTTGGGTAATCCCACTGAAAAGTATATCCGGGAATATCTGTCCAATTAGAATCTAATAATTGTTTTTCTGTTGGTTCTAGGAGATATTCTACTCTAACATTATTTTTTCCACACTGAGGACATTTTTCCCATTTGCCTTTTGTATGGACATATCCACAGTGTCTACACTTTATTCTTATTTTTCCTTCTTTTTCTAATCTTAAGATATTTTCTTGACTAAAAGTCCAATGTCTTCCTTTAGGTGGAGCTAATAATTTTCCAAATATCTTTAGTGGTTTTCCTTGTCCTTGTGAATCCATTGCATGCCATCTTAAACTCTTTCTTTCTATTTTTTTCCAAATATTATTGAATGTGTAGTCATCGGTTTTAGAATAAAAGAAAATAGAATCCGTAGCAGTATTAAATCTTTTTGCTCTTGGATCGCTCTTTTTAACTCTATTAACTATTATCTCATTCCTAAAATTCTCTCTATCAAAAATTTCATCCATTAAAACTTTAACATAATGCCCGAAGTGGTAATCAATTCTAACATAAATACTTCCATCATCTGAAAGGATTTCTCTAAGTAAAATTAACCTTTTCCTTAACCATTCTAAATATTTTGCTCCCATTAGTTTTGCAGAATAAGCTCCTACATTTCCTTTTCCGTAAATATCTCCTGTTCCAAATGGTGGATCAATAAACACTAATTTAACTCCTAAACTTCCATCAGGATTTTTTAGCTTTCTGGCATCTTTCCAGAATAGCAGTTCTTTCA
>CAZSCZ010000258.1:0-2512 GCA_964605455.1 uncultured Spirochaetia bacterium | reverse complement strand
AAAATGTAAGTTATGATTTCCAGTTAGCAGAAGATTATAAATTTAATAAAATTATAAAAGATATGAAGGATATAAAAAGAAATTATCTTCGGATAAAAAATCTTAGACAAAATAAAAATTATTACTGGAGAGTAAGAGTGAAGTTAAAAAATAAACCCTATAGATGGACAAAGCCAATTAAGTTTAAAACTGAATACTTTTGCTTATAAAGTTTGTAGAGCGTATATAAAAAAGAAGATATCTATCGTGTATATTGAGAATTCTTTTTTAATAATTCAATATCTTTTTTAATAATATTACCTTTATGTAAAGACGTAGCAGTTAACACTGCATTCACATTAAATTTTTTCAAATAATCTATATCATTCATATTTTTTACTCCTCCTCCGATTGCAATATAAAGATTCCCAGTTGTGATTTCTCTAACCAAATTTTTGATAGGTGTACTTAAACCGAGCATTGTACCCACCGAATTTAAGTCTAAAATAATAAAGTTTTTAATTCCCATTTTTCTAAATAAGTTTACTGCATCCAGAGGATTTTTTATTTCTTTACAAGAGGTAAGCAATTGGCCTTTTATATCAATGCTTACAAATAACTTATCAGGCCTCATCTTTTTAATGGCTTCTTCAACAACTTTTACCGAATTAATTGTTTCTGTGCCTAATATTACATAATCGATGATATCAATTATTTCTTTATACAAATCTTTAAAATCTTTAATGCCATAATCTAAAAGAAGTACTGGATTCAGTTTTTTCTTTTATTTCCTCAATGTATCTAAAATTATTTCCTTTTTCCAATATCGAATTAATATCAGCGATATAGAGTTTGGTTAACCCTAATTTTTCTTTAAAAACTTTTGCCACATCTAAGGGATGAGGTGATTTAGTAAGAATAGATTTAACTGGCCTATATTTATTCCTTTCTCCTTTTACTGCATGAACAACTTTGCCATCTAAAATATCTATCACGGGAATTATTTCCATAATTTTATTAGAAGAATAACTATTAAATAATAGATACCTTCCTGTAGGGAGTAAAATTTATCCCAACTATTTTTGATTTTTAGAAAAGACTCCTTGGTTAAAGGAATTTTAGAAAGTTTGTATATTCGGAATAAACTAAATCCAATTGTCCCCGAAAAAAAGAAGTTTCTTAGAGGAGAGATTACAAATCCATAAAAGGCAACTAATATCGATATAATCAAAAAAGAAATGGCAACCTTTACTGCTTTTTTAATTCCAATTGCTTGAGGTAATGAATATATTTTATCCTGCCCTAAATGGGCTATTTGATGGATCACTTCATGAAATGCTAAGTAGAAGAAAAAAATTAAAGAAAATAGAAAACCTACTAAATGTAGTTCTTTATTTAAATACAAATAAGGATAAAGATAAAGAATTGTTCCCAGACATATAGAATTTATGATAATGGAAGGTAAATAATGATTTTTAAATATGTTCCTGAATGGTGGAATTTGATATAGGGAAAATAAAAAGATATAAAGAACAAGGAGGAAAAAATATTTATCAGAAAATGGGATAGTAATTGCTAAAAATAAAAGAGGAGCCAGACATAAAACTGGCAAAATCTTCTGGTTAAAATTTGACGTAAGTAACTTCCCAATATAATTATCTTCCTTCCATACTTTATAATCAAAGTAGTTATTCGTTGAAAAGGAATGCATCTGAATTAAAAGGATTTGGATCATTGCAAGAAAAGCATTAAAGGGGTTGAGAACTGAATCTACAGTTAAAATTGCCATAATTCCTAAACCTAAATTTCTAATACAATAATCCATCCGATAGAAACGAAACAAATTAATTTTATTCATACAATATCTGAGTTGCTTTTGTTTTTTTACCTTCTAAAATTTTTCCAACTCTTTCCGGATAAATTCCAGATACAACGTAAGAATTGATTTTGTATTTTGATGTCAAAATTGGATAATAATTGTCAACACATGTTTTATTTCGCCATTTTTTTAATTCAAAAATATTAACTTTATCTAATAGTATTTTCTTTTGGGGATGATAAATACCCTCAACATCTTTTACCAATATATTAGTTTTTGCATTTAGAAGTTTTGCTATATATAAAGAAATAGAATCAGAAGTTATATCCCAAGATGCAGGCAATTCATCATATTTTTTTAATATTTCATAAGGAAGTAATACAGGAATTTTATTTTCTTTTAATGTATGCAAACATTCTCTAGTATTATTTACAGCAACAAAATTCTTATTTAAATCTGCAATTAACATTCCATTTATATTCATACTTAGTATTGCCATCCAATGGGCTGTTTTATCTGCAATTTTATATTTTTTATAAACTTTTCTAACCTCATCTGCAATTGCTCCTCCTCCCGGGATGATGATTAATTTATATTTACTCTCATTAACCAATTTAAATAGATGGCTACATAATTTTCTTAGTATATTTTCTTTATCAATTAAACTGCCTCCAATTTTTATTATATATTTTATCTTTTTGTTCATCTTGCTAC
>CAZSCZ010000257.1:0-2514 GCA_964605455.1 uncultured Spirochaetia bacterium | reverse complement strand
CCTAATTTACCGCCTGAGATTAGTAATACATTAAATGATTTAAGAAATATAGCAAAAGAAGAGACAAGTCAGACATTTTTTAGTCCTGATTATATTATCTATAAAGATACTCAAAAAATATATGCTATTCCTTCACAGGAGAGCGGATTACCTTATTTAGAAGATACGGATGATGATGCTTTAATTAATAGAGCAATTGTGGAAATATATAATAATAAGAATAATCTTGCAGTGAATGGGATAATTTTTTTAAAAGGAGGAAGTTATTATATAGATGATACAATTCGTTTAAAAATCAATTCTTCTGATATAGCAAACATAAGTATTATAGGTAGTCCTGTTAATTATTCTCAATTAATATGGGTGGGGAACAGTTCTGTTAATATGATAGAGATGGGAGAAGGCGTATTAAAAAATTTGTATATTAAAGTAAATGCTTCTGAAAATACAGTTTCTCAAGCTATAAGTTGTTTTATGAACTCTTCTCTTGTTACGATAAAATTGGAAAATATAATTATAGATATGCAAAATGTAGGAGATGGAATAAGTTTTGATGCGGATACAGACCAAAGTGGAGACTTTATTTTGAAAAATGTAAAAATTTTTAATCCTAAAACATTTTCTTTTGATGTTAATTTATCTTATCGTCAAAATGTATATTTTCAAGATTGTTATTTTGAGGATGACTGTATCTTTTCTATAGGGGATTTTAATGAAAGCATATGCTCAATAAAAAATAGTAGAATGAGTAAAATAAAAATTGCAGAAACAACTACTTCAAGTGGTAGAAAACTTTATCTTAATTTTGAAAATTGCTTTTTTCCTACTGATTTTATTTCTTTTAATAATTATGAAGGAAAACTTTATATTAATTTTTCACGTTGTTTCTTCCACGGGACAACAGATTTTCACACAATAGATTTAACAGGCGTGATAGCTTATTTAAATTTTGTAGATTGTTTTTTTGATAACTTAAGTAACTATGGAATTAAATTTGATAATAGTTTATCTCAGATGAGTATAATAAGGATAAAAAATTGTTTTAATTTTTCAGATGAGAATAATCCAGTATACCGAGATGTAGGCAGGTTTGCTCCTTATTCAAATTCTTATGCTGGGAATGGAGTAATAATATATGATGATAAATTTGCTTTTTCGAGATATATAACAGATGGTTCTACAGGCACTTTTGATTTATGTCGTTTACCTGCAGGAACAAAAGTTAAAAGAGTAGTAACTTTTTGTGAGGAAACTTTTGATGGTTCAATTACAATAGATATAGGAATTTCTTCTGATACAGATGGATTTTTGCCTAATAGCAGTATTGGAAAAAATGAAGGTGATTTTAGTGGTGGTGAAGACGATGAGCTTGGTGCTTTGTTATGGGATGGAACCAATAGTCATAAAAGAGAATATATTAATGGTGATGAATATGTTATTCAAGCTACTGTAGGGACTAATGATGCTTCTTCTGGTTCATTAGCGGTTTTGATAGAGTTTGATAAGTTATATAAATGATATTAAACAGGAGGTGAAAGATGGCTTATACACCTTATTTTTACGATGTAGGAGGAACAACTTTTGATATATTAAGTCCTACAGGTTATGCAGGCGCACAAAGAAGACATACTTTAGAGTTGGCTAATTTACAACGAAGATTATTAAATGAACAACTTAGGTTATTGCAAGAGCAACGAAAACGATTGCAAGAATTAATGAAACCACCTACTACTACACCACAACCATTATTTTCCCAACTTCCTGCAGGGCAACCTCAAACTTTACGGGAAGAACCTTTGTTAACGCCTATGCAAAAAAGATTAGGAGGAGCTTTAGAACAGGCTATTACTCCTCAGTTAAGAACACCATTAGCTTTTATGCCTACTCCTTATGAAATGGCTGGTTTAGAAATGTTAAGGAGAAGAGAATTGCCCCCAATGATACAAACGGCAGCAACAGAGGAAATGTTGAGAACGTTTATGGGAGGATATAACCCTTATGCTTCTCCTTACTATCAAACAATGAGGCAACAATTAGAACAAGCTGGTAAGGAAGCAATGTCTTCTTTATTGAGTAATTTAGCAAGACAAGGGTTAATAGGGGAAACTACTAATGTGCGGGCGGCATTACCAATATCAGAATTACAGGGCAAAATAACAGGAGGAATTGCACAATTAATAGCTCAAGTTGCTGAGAGAGAAAGAGAAAGGCAATTAAGGACTTTGCCTTATGCTATGCAACTTACAGAAATGTTACAAAGATTTCCTTTACAGCGGGCAGAATTGTTAGCAAGATATGGAAGGATACCAAGAGAAACAGCTTTAATTCCTTACGAAATGGCAATGAAGATGTGGGGTAGAAATGTGCCGTATGGAATTAAAGAGTTTCAATATACTCCTTTATTTGGTGGAGGAAGAATAGGTGGACAAACACCAAAAACAACTGTAACTCCTACAACTACACAGCCAAAACAACCAAAATATCCTCCTATTATAGGGAAAGGATTATTCCCTA
>CAZSCZ010000256.1:0-2532 GCA_964605455.1 uncultured Spirochaetia bacterium | reverse complement strand
AGATATCTATTTTTAAAATGAATATATCTGTAAATTCTTTTATAGAATATATTCTCTTATTTTTTTATTTTTTTACTTAAATTTAACATATATTTTTTTATGCGATTAATAAAAAGTTACAGATATTTATTATGCATCATATTTAAACAATTTTTGAATAAGCATTACATGTGTAGAATTCTTTAAATTAATTGGAACTTTATAAATTATATTATCAAAAATTAATAATAATTAGTGATTTTTATGGTTTTAAATATAACAGCTGTATACTTTCATGAATTATTTAACAAGAAAATTTGGGATATCATTAATAATAAATTTCAAAATTTTCCTAAAGTAATGGAATCCGAATTAAACTTAAAAAATGTTCGATTAATTGAACCACCTTTAATTTCTGAAGAATTATTGTTAAAAGTTCATACAAAAGAATATTTTGAATATTTAAAAAGGAGATGGGATTATTTAGGTGCTAGATATACTGTTGGTGGATGTGTTGATGCTGCAGAAAGAATAATGAAAAACGAATTTCATAATGCTCTGTGTTTTGGTGTCGCTGCTGGGCATCATGCAGGACCTGATAATGGATGGGGTGGAACTTATGCTTCTGTTAGTGGTGGTATAATTGCAAACTTAGAACAGAAATTTACTAATTTTAAAATTGCAATTCTCGATACCGATTCGCACCATGGAAACGGTACAAGAGCTATTACGTTTGGAAAACATAACATATTACATGTATGTTTTTGCGATACAAATAAAATTGAAGACAATGGTACGAAAATTTGTATTGATTCTGGATATTCTACTAATGATACGGAATATTTATCAAAAGTAAAAAATGAATTTATTAGACGAGTTGAGGAATTTCAGCCTGACTTGATCGTACATTTACTAGGACATGATACCGCCTTAGGAGATTATGGTAGTCGTGGATTATCTAAGAATTTCTTTTTAGAACTTGTAAAATTGGTAAAAAACTGTGCAGAAAATGTATGTGATGGAAAATATCTGATAAATACACATGGTGGTTCTAATATAAAAATATGCGAATATATTCATCCCAGAATAATCAGAATTCTTAGTAATAATATTAATTCTTAAGAATTTCAAACATGAGAACTACTTACTAAAGTTAAAATAAAACGAATTGAATAAAAAGAAATGATTAAATTAATGTTGAGAATTATATAATTGTTTCATAGCTATTAATGCTAAATCTCCCATTTCTTTATTATACGGCCTTATACGAAATGCATAATTATATGTCTTATTAGCTTTTAATTTAAATTCATCATGAATACCTGTAAATATAACGCTATCTCCTCCTACTCCTCGTTGCTTATAATCTATATTAAAAGTAATAAATGGGCGATGAGGTAATTCATGAATATGTTCTGCTTTTTCAAGGTCTTCTAAAGTATATGGCCATGCACTTATATTAAGAAATGTTCCTCCAATATCCAAGACTAATAGTCCAAAATCATTTATATCTGTTAATGCAGCCCATCTTACATCCGTTCTATTTCCATTTTCTTGAGGTCTGATATAATTATGGATTAAATCCTTAACAAATCCGGAATAGATCCCAATTGCTGCCCCTGAATTTCTATCCCACATATTTTCATGAGGTCCCCTGCCATACCACGTCAATTTATTGAATTTTTCAGGTAAAGTTGTTTGCATTCCAAATCTGATCATATTTTTACTAGGAGTAAACTTATTTTCCACATATACATCGCCGCTCCCATAAATCGTATAAATCGTTTCTAAATTCTTTTTACCGTTTGGCACTTTTATTTGAAAATGAATTTGAAACTTTTGAGGGCTATGTATTTCTGAAATAAATTTTTTAACTTTTCTTTTTTGAGAAGCCTTTTTCCAGCTATAAAATGACCACATAAAATATTTCCAAAAAGGGAGAAATCGTGCAATTCCTAAATCATTATCTGTGGGTGCTCTCCAGAAATTTGGTATCAGTGGTGCAGAAATTAATTCATGTTCTTTAAACTTAAATGATTCAATAGCACCTGATTTTTTACCAATCTTTATTTGAAAGTTTTCACCTTTTATTGAAAAATAGATATCATTTTCTTTAATATCTAAAGGTGGCATTTTTTCTATTTTTACATTTTTAGGTGGCGGGGTTTCAAAAGGAATTTTAAATTGGTCCCATGCAATAATATATCCCTTATCCGCCCATATTGTTTTTTTATTTAACAAAGATCTTATTATTAAATAATATTCCGAATTTGGACTTATCTTGGGTTTTTTAAATGGGATCGTAATTTCTTTTTTTTCATTTGGATTTAAGTCAATAGTGCCTATATTTCCATCTTGAATTATTATTCCATTTTCTGTGAGTTCCCAAGTAAAGTCAATGAAATCTAATGAAACAAAATTATATTTGTTATGAACAATTACTTTCCCTTTTAATAAATCGACGGGTGTTATCTTAATATTTTGGTAAACCTTTTTTATTTCATATAAAGCAGGGCCTGGCTTTCTATCAGGCAGAATAACAGTAAACAAGCA
>CAZSCZ010000255.1:0-2567 GCA_964605455.1 uncultured Spirochaetia bacterium | reverse complement strand
ATTTCTATAATTGCTTATATATTTACAATTATAGATTTTTGCCGAATTTTTTCGGTACTCACATTCTTCACTTATTTCACCTCTTTATTCCCATTATCCACTTCGGTAATATCTTCCCGTCTAAACCTAATCTTTTATATATTTCCTTCTGCTCTTCATCTGCTTCTGTTACTACTCTTTTTGTATATATTTCTTCTACTGACGGGATTTCTATATTTACTACTCTTAGCACTGCGAACTATACACAAAGTTAATAAAGTTGTGCACCGTCCCCATTCAAGAAGATGAAGATGTGGGGAAAGATTTACTATATGTGTGTATAAATTTTATACAGCTAATAAATTACATTAAAAAGCAACAAATTTTTATATAAATTTTTAATCTTTTCTGTGGAAAAGATATAAAAAAATAGTGAAAATGCTAAAAAAATATGGTATTTTTTAAATTATTTGGTATAATAATTGCAAAAGCTTTTATAGGCTATGAAAAAGGTAAATTTATTGATAAAAATGAGTATCATATTTTTTGTGCTGAGTTTAACGATTACTGGTGTATTAAGAGCTAAGGGGGAAGGGGGTGTTACCTTATCTATATTAGATTACATTCCTGGCACAAGAGCAATGGGTTTAGGGACAGCATATACTGCATTATCTGATGATGTTACATCTCTTTACTGGAACCCTGCTGGACTTGCTTCTTTAATTAGACAGCAGGTTACAGCTTTATATGAAAAACTTTATGGAGATACAACATTTTGGTTTATGGGTTATGCATTACCTGTTTACACGTTAGGCACATTTGCAGCAGGTTTAGTTTATCTTGGGACAGGTGATATTCAATGCACAGGCGAGAACCTTGAAGATTTAGGTGTTTATTCTGATTCACAACTAATGCTAATTTTAGCTTACGGAGCACCCCTGTATAATATAAAAAAGTTCCGCTCTCCACATCTTAACTTTTTTGATGTGGGAGCGGGACTTAAAATTGTAAAACATTCTATGTATAATTATACAAGCTACGGTATTGCGCTGGATATTGGAGTAAAATATGTCCCAACAAAAACAATGGGATTTCTGCAAAATTTTACATTTGGACTTATAATTCAAAATATTTTTCCACTTGCACATAAAATGTTTGAAGAAAGAGAATGGTATCCGTTGAAAATCAAATTTGGAACTACTTATAAAACTCTTTACAATACTTTACTTATAAATCTTGATATAAGTCAAATTTTGGACCGAAACACATCACCTGAATTAAATGTTGGCATAGAGTATATAGCAATGAAAATATTTAGAATCAGAACTGGCTATAAAACAGGAATTACTGGGGGATTGGGAATAGTCATTCGAGATTTTTCATTTGATTATGCTTTAAATTATAATTTTCATCTTGGATTTGTTCATCAATTCTCAATTTCCTATAAATTTGGGGGACCTATCTGATAAATAGGTGTGGGCTTTATTTTTGCTGATAAATCTTTATCAATGACAAAAAGCTTGCCTTTAAGAAAAATTTTAATATTTTTTTATTGATTTATATGTATAGAATCTTTATAATTATTTTTTCGTTTGCACTTGTTTTTAATCTTTATTCACAGAAGAAGTTTGATATTGATGAATACAATGCAGAAGAGAATTTTAAGCGTGGTGTTTTCTATTATAATGAGACTAAATATCTTTCTGCAATAGAATTTTTTATAAAATCATTGCAATACAAGCCTAATTTTTATGCTGCACGAATATGGCTTGGAAAAGCATATTATAAAGCAGGTTACATAAAAAATGCAATTACAGAATGGGAAGCAGCAATTGAAGCTGGTGCAGGAGACAATATCTTAAGAAATAAATTGAATAATCTTTTTTTTAGAATAGGACATCCTGAAAAGTTAAAATTTATTCAGCCTTATGTTCACCTTAAAACGATTGATGGGAATAGATGGGATTCTAAAAGATTTGTGCAACCAATTTCACTATATGTAGATGATAAAGGTAATATTTATGTATTATCGCTGGCTTCACAATCTCTGCATATATTTAATCAAAATGGTAAACTGATTAAAAAAATAACTGGTGGCAAAAAAAAGTTCAAAATGCCTTTTGGACTCGGTATTGATTCAAAAGGTAATATTGTTATAAGTGATGTTAAAGCAGATGTTGTGCAGGTATTTAATAAAGAGGGCAAGCCATTACTTATGTTTGGTGGGACAGGAGTAGAAGAAGGTAAATTTTTAGGTCCTGAAGGAATTGCAATTGATAAATATAATAATATATATGTTGTTGATACAGGCAATGCACGGGTCCAAAAATTTAGCCAGGATGGAAAATTTCTAATGCTATTTGGTGGAAAAGGTGAAAGTGATGGTAAATTTTTAAGACCATCAGGCATCACTTTGGATAAAAATGGTTTTATATATAAAAACTACTGCTTAGGAAGTGGAAGTGATAGACAGTATTTTAGTGATGAGAATGGACAAAGAATAGATGTCATAAGACAGAAGATACAAGAGTATAAAGAGTTCAATAAAATTGATGATAATTTGTATTACTTTTTGCTTGCTTCTTTGT
>CAZSCZ010000254.1:0-2585 GCA_964605455.1 uncultured Spirochaetia bacterium | reverse complement strand
AGGGATCTTTCAGACTATTTCTAACACCAGCTCTTGCAGCAAGATTTATAATTACCCTACACTTTTCTTTTAAAATAGGTTCTATTTTATCTCGCTTTGTTATATCTATTTCTTTAAATTTAAAAAACTTTTTATATTTTTTTTCCAAGTACTCAATTCTTTTTATTTTAATTAGTGGGTCATAATGGTTATTCAAATCATCTATACCAATCACATTAAACCCTTCATCCATAAATTTTTTAGCAGTATGAAATCCTATAAACCCAGCAGCACCTGTAATCAAAACTTTTTTCATTTTGCTCGCCATTTTCCACCCTCATTGATTAATGAATTCCAAACAAAACCAAACGCAAAAGATGTGCAGAAAAGCTTTATACCATCAACTAATGATATATTAACAAGTTCTTTTAAAGGATATTTAGGAATTATTAAAATTACTGATACAAATGCGAGAATAGCAGAGTATATTGCGCGGTAAAAATACTTTTTATCAAATTTCTTTATGCTCCCATCTTTTAATTTCCGCAAATACGGAAGATATGTTCTCACAAATACACCTGAAAACAACCCAACTATTTGTAATATAACACTCATATAATAAATTTTCCCCAAATTAATCAAAAATTACAGTTTTATTTTTATAAACTAAAATCTTATTTTCAAGATGCAATCTCACGGCTTTTGCTAAAACAAGTTTTTCCAAATCTCTGCCTTTTCTTTTTAAATCTTCTATAGAATCACGATGCGTTACACGTATAACATCCTGTTCAATAATTGGACCTCTATCAAGTTCCTCTGTAACATAATGTGCTGTTGCACCTATAAGCTTAACACCTCTATTATAAGCCTGCCTATACGGATCAGGACCTATAAAAGAAGGTAAAAATGAATGATGTATATTTATTATTTTATTCTCATATCTTTTTACAAATTGAGAAGTTAAAATTTGCATATATCTTGCTAAAATTATTAAATCAATACTATACTGTTTTAATAATCGTAATTCTTTTTTTTCCTGACCTATCTTATTATCCTTTGTCTTTGGAAAAACATAAAAATCAATATTATATTGCTTTGCTAAATATTCCATATCTGGATGGTTACTTATAATTATCGGAATATTACACTTAAATTCACCTGCTCTATATCTTAAAAGTAAATCAATCAAACAATGGTCAAATTTGCTTACAAAAATTGCAACATTTGGAATATAATTAGAAAATTTTAATATATACTTCATTTTAAACTTTTGCGCTAATGGCTTAAATTCTTCTTCTATTTTTTTAGACGGAATCTTAAATCCGTTTAAATCCCATTCTATTCGCATAAAAAATATATTATTTTCATAATCAATATGCTCATCTGAATGTAAAATATTTCCATTATTTTTATAGATAAAATTCGCTACCTGTGCCACAATACCTTTACGGTCTCTACAACTTAAAAGTAATATAACAGAATCAACTTTCATAATAATTCAAAAATATTCAAATAATTTTGTTTTTTGATACTTTTTTTCTCACAATTTATAATCAAAACAAAAGAATTGGAAGAGATGTTAGATTTCTTCTCTAAATACACAGGAACATTTTCTAATTGTAGTTCTAAAATTGCCCATCTGGCTATCTCAGCAATCTCATTTTTACCTACAATAAAAACTTTCTTATAATAATTTGAATTAACTCTCTGCATCACTGCTATCTGAATTCTCTTCTTTATTTCAACTACATCTTTAATTGTTTTCTCAATATAGTTATAGGTGCGAATGGTTCTTTGAAGAAGTGCTTTAGGAGTAAGATAATAAAATATTTTTCGTTTATTTATCTTCTTTATTTTCAAAAATCCCTTTTTTATTAACTTTTTTATAATGATATTGGTAAGTCCAAGAGAAATTCCTGCTCGGCGTGAAATTTCTCTTTGAGTAGATTCTTTATTTTGCAAAAGTGTCTCAATTATTTTATATTCTCTGTCATCTAATATTTCCATTGTTTCCATAACAAAACAAAAAAATTAAAAATTTTTAGTTGTATTATTAAAATCCAAAATAGAAAAAAGGAAATAGACTTTTAGCCATATACATTTTTACATCTACTATAAGCAATAGTTCAGCAAGTAAATATAAGCAATATTAAATAAAATCACCTTACCGCCGAAACAGGTTAAGGTAATTGTTCAATATCTGAACAGAAAGATATATTATTTAATTATAAAAGTCAACTATTAAATAAGGTGAGTCAGCAATGAAACTTGAGCTGTCAAAATTTTGCTTATATGGGTTTGCTCTATCAATCCCGCTTTATTTTTGAGGCTGATAAATAAGCCCATACAATTTCTCTGTTTGTTTATTGTGTTATCATAATTTCTGCTTAAAAAAATTAACTCTTCATTCGTCATTGCTGTAAGATTGTTAAATAATTGTAATTATTTTTAAAGCCCACTTTTATAATGAATTGTAAAAAAACAGACCTTTAAGTCTGTTAGATATATTAATTCAATACATCTAAAGGTGTATTTCTACATTTTTTATCAATTATCAATATATTACATCTTTATGTGTTGCCATAAGTCTTAAGCTATGCACTTTT
>CAZSCZ010000253.1:0-2616 GCA_964605455.1 uncultured Spirochaetia bacterium | reverse complement strand
CCTTATTTCTTTAAACAATTGATTTACGAAAATGAACTTATTAAAACTATTACTAATTTATTGGTTGATCTAAAAATAAAAACTCTTGGAATAGAATATGAGAAGATAAGTTATAAGTTTTATACTGATTTAAAGAAAAATTTAAAAGGAATTCAATTTATTGATATAACAAAAAATATACAGAATTTACGAATTATTAAAGAACGGGTTGAGATAAGAAATATTAAAAAAGCTTTAAAGATAAGTGAGAAATCATTTAAATCTATGTTAAATAGAATCAAGCCAGGGATAAAAGAGATAGATATAAGGGTTGAACTGGAATATTTGATGCAAAGAAATGGGTGTGAAAATATAAGTTTTCCCACAATTGTAGCTGCAGGAGAGAGAATAGCACTTCCACACGCTAAAGCCTCAAAAAGAAAAATAAAAACAGGTGAGTTGATTCTGGTAGATTTTGGATGTTCTTATAATGGTTATAACTGTGATTTAACCCGTTTGTTTTCCTTTGGAGAAATTAAAGATAATTTTTGCAAAAAACTTGTAAATGATATAAAAGAAACTACAAAGTATGCCCTGGGGCTTTTTTTTAGAGAAAAAGATGGAAAGAAAATAGCAGAAAATGTAGATAGGTTTATAAAATCCAGAGGCTATAAAGATGGTTTAATCCATTCACTTGGACATGGAATTGGACTTGAAGTGCATGAATTACCAGTAATAAATATAAAAAAAAGATTTGAATTAAAGCCTGGTATGGTATTTACTGTAGAACCAGGTATATATATTGAAAATAAATGTGGTGCAAGAATTGAGCATGATATATTATACGAGAAAGACGGAATAAAGGTTCTTGATTCTTTGAATGTTTACTATAAACTTTAACCCTTATTTTATTTTGTATACTTTATGGATTTGACAACCAAGTCTTAAATTTGGTTTGTTTAGGCTTTCAAGTTTTTTTATAATAAATTTTGCTATTTTTATATTATTATTAACTGGCACCAAATATACAAGTGGGTGATGAAAAAATTTTTGAGCAAATTCCCAATCTTTTGGAGTTGTTATAACAATTTTTAATTCGTTCGCCATCTTAATAATTTTTTCATCTATAATAGTTTTGGGTGATACAGTTAGCCAATCTAAAAATTTAAAATAATCTCTATAAATAGTTCCATTGGTTTCCATACTTACATAAAATCTGTTTTCTTTTGCAAATTTTATCAGTGGAGTAAGTTCATTAAGTGAGGGTTCACCTCCTGTAAAAATTAAAAAATCTGTTTTTTTTCTATATTTTTTAATAATTCTTTTTAATTTTTCCAGAGTAATGAATTTATAATGATACCAGGCAAATGCAGTATCGCAGAAGGCACATCTCAAATTACACTTCCCAAATCGTATGAAAAGTCCGAGTTTCCCTGTATGATAACCTTCACCCTGAACAGAAAAAAAAATCTCTGAAATTGGATATTTAATCTTGTTCAATTTCCATATTATGGACTATTTTAGCAAACTTTTTTAATATTTCTTTTGGGTCTTTATGTTGAAAGACATTTCTACCAATTGAAACACCTGCACCACCAGCTTTTATAGATTCTTCTACCATTTTTAATACTTCTTCCTCTGATTCCATTTTCTCACCACCAGCTATAATTACAGGCACAGGGGTTCCTTCAACTACTTCTCTAAAACTTTCAACGCTTCCCGTATAACTTACCTTTACAATATCTGCTCCAAGTTCTGCTCCAACCCTTGCTGCATGTTTTACCAGTTTTACATCGTATTCATTCTCTATATGTTTTCCTCTGGTATACATCATTGCTATTAAAGGCATTCCCCAATCCAGACATTTTTTTGCAACTTTTCCAAGATGCTTTAACATTTCTCCTTCTGTATCTGCACCAAGATTTATATGAACTGATACAGCATCAGCTCCAAGCTGAATAGCTTCTTCTACTGTGCATACCTCTACTTTAGCATTTGGGTCAGGAGATAATACTGTGCTTGCAGAAAGATGAATTATTAAACCTATATCCTTGCCACTTCCCCGATGCCCACTTCTTACAAGCCCTTTGTGTAATATAACAGCATTTGCACCGCCTTCCACTATTGAATTAATTGTCTTTTTTAAGTCAATAAGTCCTTCTATTGGTCCCATCGTTACTCCATGGTCCATTGGAACTATTATCATCTTCTTTGTATTCCTGTTCATTATTCTTTCAAGTCTTATCTCTTTGCCAATCATCGTTTATCTCCCTCCTGTTAATTTTTTATTCTCAAGTATATATTGCATATATTCCTTTTTCCCTTTAAATTTCATAAATAATCTCCCTGCTTCCTCCTTTTTCCCTATTTCATAATATATAATCCCTGCATTGTTGATGTAAATATCTTTCTTACTTTTATTTAATACTTTTTCTATATAATATTCAGCAAGGTCTTTTCGCCCTATTTTTAAATAATATATCGCAGATAAATTCATAAATGAATGGAGTGATACTGAAGACATAGTTTATTCACTTACAGAAGAAATCAAAAAAGTTACAAATATAATCGATCATGAGATTAAAAGATTAAAAAACAAAAGCGAAAATGAATTTATACAGGAAGTTCAACTTTGGT
>CAZSCZ010000252.1:0-2642 GCA_964605455.1 uncultured Spirochaetia bacterium | reverse complement strand
TATATGGCAAGAGCAGCATTTGTGATGGATAAACTGATGCATACTCTTGGATTGCATGGAAAATCTTTTATACCAATGATACTTGGCTTTGGCTGCAATGTGCCTGCAATTATGGCAACACGCACTTTAGAGTCAGAAAAGGATAGAATATTAACAATTCTTGTAAATCCACTTATCTCCTGTTCTGCAAGATTACCAATATATGTGCTTTTCACTTCTGTATTTTTTACAAAACATCAAGGATTGGTAGTTTTTTCATTATATCTTCTTGGTATAGTGCTTGCCATAGTTGTAGCAAGAATCTTTAAAAATATTTTCTTTAAAGAAGAAGTTGCACCGCTTATAATGGAATTGCCACCTTACAGAATACCACAGTTTAAAAGTGTATTAATACAGATGTGGCTTCGTGCAAAGGTTTTTCTTATAAAAGCAGGAACAATAATATTTGTAACAGTAGTTTTAATCTGGTTTTTAGGTTCTCTGCCACCAGGTGTAGAATATGCATCAGAGAAAAGTATTATAGGCAAAATAGGAAAGATTTTTGCTCCAATTTTTAAGCCTGCTGGATTTGGTCTCTGGCAGGCAGCAGTTGCACTGGTCTTTGGTATTTTAGCAAAGGAAGTTGTGGTAGGAACTCTTGGAACATTATTCGGTGGTGAAGAAGGATTATCTCAAATTCTTCCTCATTATTTTACACCATTATCTGCTTATGGGTTTATGGTAATGTCGCTTATATATATTCCATGTATCGCAACAATTGCAGTCATAAAAAGAGAAACTAACTGGAAATGGACACTCTTAGCAATAGGTTATAGCCTTATACTTGGATGGATTATGGCTGTATTAATTTATCAAATAGGAAATATACTTAACTGAGGTGTAAAATGTATACATTAAAAATAATATATGAATTAATTAGCAAAGGTAGAGCAATAAATTGGGTAATAACTTTTCTATATTTTGTATCCTTTGCAGTTATTCTTGAAAGAAGTATTTATTATTATAGAACCAGATATAAATTTAATATGATATTAAATATTTTCTCTCATATTAATAATATAGAGAATGTTTTAAAAAATAAAACATTTCTTAAATACAAAAACTCACCTATAGCTATAATTATTAAAACTTACATAGAAAATTACAATAAAAATTTATCTGATGAAATAATAGAAGAAAAAGGATTTAAACTTGTCCAAAAAATGGAAAGTAATTTATGGATTTTAAGTGAAATAGGACATATTGCACCTTTACTTGGGCTTCTTGGCACTGTTACAGGGTTAATAAGAGCATTCCATACAATTACCCTTATGGGCGGGGATGTAGATGTAATGGATTTAGCTTCCGGTATCTGGGAGGCTATGCTTACTACTGCTAACGGACTTATTGTTGCTATCCCATCTTTTCTTGCTTTCAGGATATTTGAAAAAATAGTTGAAAAAAGAAGTAATGATATGTCCTTGGTTGTTTCTCGTCTAAATATTTTATTAAAAAAAGATGAAAAAATTAGTTTTAATAAAGTAGATATTAGTAAAGAAAAGGATTCTTTAAATGATGAAATTTAGGAAAGAGAAAAAAGAGAGACCGCATATTGAAATTACATCACTCATAGATATTATATTTATACTGCTTATCTTTTTTATGATAAGTTCTACCTTTTTAAAGCCGGTTATAAAAATTAAATTACCTGTCTCTGCTATTAAGGAAAAAGTAAAAAAGAAAAAAATCCCAATATTTTTGACAAAAGATGATAGACTCTTTTTTAATAAAAAAGAGATTAATATAAAAAGTTTGCAATATTTTGTTGAAAAAGAATTGGACAAAAATCCTGATGCAGTTGTTCTGTTTAATTGTGATGAAGATGTAGTTTTTAAAAAAGTGGTTCTTGTAATGGATATATTAAAAAATTCAGGAGTTAAAGATGTGGCAATCAGTCATAAACCTAAAAAATAAATGTAATCTCATTTTTTATTTCTTTTCAGGGATTTTACTTCATATTCTTATTTTACTAATATTGGGATGGATTTTTCAAAATAAAAATATCCTTGCAAATGACTCTTTAAATTGGAAATTTATTAAGGTTTATAGAAAACCAATTGAGATTAATCTAAAATTTAGAAAAAGAAAAGTTGAAATTACAGATGACGATATAATTGAAATTATTAAAAGGAAAAAGAGGAAAAAAATAATAAAAAAAGAGATTAAACCGATTGTTATTCCTCTTGAATTTAAGAAAAGATATATAGATTTAGTTTATGAAAAAATAGAAGATAACAAATTTTATCCTGAAATAGAACGCGAAAGAGGTCATCAGGGTAATGTATATATTAAATTTACTATTTTAAAAAACGGTAATATCAAAAATTTAAAAATTGTCAAAAAATGTAATTACAAATATTTGAATAGAGCTGCAGTTGAAACTGTAAAATCATCTGTTCCATTTCCACCACTGCCAGATAAAATGGATGAAATGAAGATATTGATAAATATAGCGTTTAAATTAGAGTAAAATTTAGAATAGCAGGATATTTTTGATGATAAAAAGCTTGACAAATAAAAAATAGCGATTATCTTATAGAGAAGACTATAATTTTTAGTTTTGTCTATATTTGAATTAAAATTGTTCTTTGAAAATTTAATAA
>CAZSCZ010000251.1:0-2693 GCA_964605455.1 uncultured Spirochaetia bacterium | reverse complement strand
ATGGGTTATGAGTGTTAAGTTCACAGAGATAGGTATGATATCCTTTATCCTTAACCACTCCGGCTATGGTACATAAGCCAGCAGGGGCTAGAAAATTTTCATTTTTAAATACAAATAAAACTCGCATTTTAATTTATTATATCATTGAGATAGCATGGACGGATAAATAAAATAAATCCAAGGACTACCGTTCGTACAATTCTACCAAAATTCCATCAAACCATTTCTTTAGCTGCTTCTTATATTTCATTTCCATATATTCTTGGACAAACTCTGAATTTTCATCCAAGGTTCCGTCACGAGCCCAAGAAGAAAGAATTAACCATGCTCTTTTAAAATGTGTTTTATATTCTTCTCCTGTTTCTATTATAGTATTGAAAGAAGGATATTTTCCCTTTCGGTACTGAGTCACTAAATTCCTCCAATAAAACCATAAATGAGGAGAAATAAAAAAATATGAAAATTCTTCTGATTTTTCCCAGTAGAATTCAAATAAAGAGGTGGTTTGTATATTGGCATGAAATATATAATCTCCCGGTTTAAAACTATTTCTTATATAGTTAACCACTGGTTTAATCGGCCTCTTAAGATGAACACCCTCATGGTACATAATAGGAGCAGGCATTTTCCTATTGTAATAATTCCAGAGAGAATGAATGTTTAAAAATACCAAACAGCCAATTAAAACAAAGAAAATATTTTTTTTATAAGATATGCATTTATCTATACCATAACTGAAAAGTATATAAAAAGGAATTGAAAAAATTATTAGAACTCGGGGGAAAAAAATATTCCACAATTGTCCCAGTATATATGCTATAGCTACAGGAACCACAAAGAATATAAATACAATGTATAAATATTTAAAGTCATCCTCCCTTATTTTAAAAAGCCTGACTCCAGAAATTAACAGAATTAACGAAACCAGCAGCAATGCTAAATGGTAAAATATAGGGGTAGACGTATATCCTAAAAGAAAATTCTCCATCATTATTAAAATTGTCTTAAAATTAGCCGGATGTGGCCAGAAGGTAGAGTTTACAAAACTTACATCTTTAAAAAATACCGAAAGCCAAGGGGAAAACATAATCAAGGCTACCATTTTACTCAAAAACCACTTAAAGAAAATTTTTCTATCTCCTGGAATCCAAAAAAGCACGGTTATAAATTCCGGAAAAATTAACAGGAGAAAATAATAATCAGTATAAATACCCAATGTGAAAAAGAAAGTATAAAGAAACCAATCAGAGAAACGATTTCTATCTAAAAATTTCAATAAATATAAAAATGTCAAAATAAAAAGTAAAACAGATAAAGAGTACTTCCGCGCTTCTTGAGCGTACCAAATATGAAATGGAGAAAGAGCTAAAATTGCAGTAAGTATAGCTGCTCTTTTTCTTCCTCCCAAGTATTCTCCTAATATTTTTATCACTACCAAAGAGAGAAAACTGAAAATGCACGATAATGTTCTAATACTGAATTCACTTTTCTCAAATAGAGGGATCCAATGTTTGACAATAAAAAAATATAAACAAGGGCCAAATAGACTATCTGATTGGGCTTTCAAAATTGTTTGAGCCTCATCAAACCACAAGTCATCATACCCCATTCTGAAAACCCTAAGAGATAATCCAATAACAAATATAAAAGTAAATAACACTGCCTTAGTAGAAATATATTTTTTATAACTCACCATATAATATTACCGACGAATAAGCTCTGTGTATAGAATCAAACTTCGGAATAACAACTCTGCTATTGAGCTGTTTTTAGTAGGGATACGTTTACCAATTAAAATTAAAATTCTCTTATTTAATAATCTTTTTGCCTTCTGTAAATCCCAACCTAAAAAGATGACATAATATATTTTTAAAAACAAAACATATAGCTGCAATTTTATACGATACGTACGCAATGCTTTTCCTATTGAATATTTAGATATATCTGAACAAGTAGTCTTTTCTAAATATTCACTTAACTCCGCCCTCGGCAAATGAATATACTGATGTATTAAACATATATGAGGCTTCGTCCTTTTGATAAACATATAGGTTTTGTCTAAATTTTCCTTTTTTTCTATCTCAGGAGTAATAAGGAAAGCAACTATATTAATGATTCCATACCTCTTTAAAAGTTCTATTGCAGAAATAAGCTGAATATTAGTAATGTGTTTATTGTAAATTCTATATCTGAACTCTTCATCTCCAGTCTCAGCTCCAAGACACACTCCAATACATCCTGACTCAGCCGCTAATTTAGCCCATTGAGGAGTAATAACATCTGCTCTTGTCTGACAAGACCATGTTAAAAATTTATTTAATTTCATTTTTTTAAATAATTTTGTAAATTTTTCAAACCATATGATATCTCTTCCAAATGTATCATCTTGGAAAGCTATATTTGTAAACCCCAATTTAGAATATTTTATTAAATCTTGCTCAATTTCTAATATTACATTTTCTGGGGTCCTCACTCTATAAAACTTACCCGGTAATGTCCTACCTACCACAGGTACATTACAATATGTACAACTGTATGGACAACCACGTGAAGTCAAATAAGGTAAAGAACCTATGTGTAAAGAAGAAAAAATCAAATAACTTCTTAAATCCAAAAAATCCTTTGCAGGGAAAACGAACTCATCAATATTTTCCTTAAAAGGCCTCAGCCGATTTTTAATTATTCTGTTATTT
>CAZSCZ010000250.1:0-2737 GCA_964605455.1 uncultured Spirochaetia bacterium | reverse complement strand
AAATTGATTTCATCTTCCAAAATAGAACCTGTAACATATATATTTCCGGCATTATCTACAACAATTTTTCCAGCCCCATTTTCATTTGTTGAACCTGTTATATCCTTCCAGATTTCATTTCCATCAGTATCATATTTAGCTACCATTATGTAATCCCTCCAGGGGTCAGCAATATTTGTTGATACATTAGCTGAAATATAGATATTCCCTGCTGAATCAACATCAATTCCAATTCCTTCGTCATCTTCGTTTATACCGCCATCAATAGTTTTGCTCCATATATTATTACCAGCAGAATCATATTTTGCCAGCCAGATATCATCATTACGATTCGTTGTTTCAACTGTGCCAATTACATATATATTATTCAGAGTATCAACAGCAACATCCATTGCATTATCTTCGGAACCCCGTTGTCTATTATAGAATCTTGTCCATTGAATATTACCTGCTGCATCATATTTACGCAAGAAAATATCCCATTTGTTATTTACGCTATATACATAACCCACAACATATATATTATCAGATGAATCTACTGCTACATCATAGCCAAAATCATTTGCAGCTGCATTATAATCATAGATATTACTCCATATACTTGTTCCGTTTTTATCTTTTTTTTGAATAAATATATCAGACTCACTTGCTCCCCAAAAATCATAATCTATTGTTCCGATTATAATATTATTTGTTTGTGAATCAACAGATATACCAAAAGCTTTATCACTATTATTAGCTGGTCCATCATATGAATTAGTCCAAATTAAATTTCCATTCTGGTCTATTCTTGCAGTAAAGATATCTTCTCTCCCTACTAAATCTCCTGTTACAAAAATATCTCCTTTAACATCAATGCCATACCCGTGTCCATTAGAAATACATGCATTAGTATACCATACTACATTTCCATTAGTTGTATACTTTACAACAAGCACTCCATTATGATAACATCCTGCAACATATACATAATTATTATCTACATCTACATCATAACCAACATTCCAAGCTCCCCAAGTGCAGAAATTATTTGTCACAGCCCATTGAAAATTACCATTAAGCTCATATTTTATTAAAATTAAATAGTAATCGGAGACACCTCCCTGCGTATAACGTGTAGAACCTGTAATATAAATATATCCATTCTCTGCATCTATACCGTATCCCTCAGTGAGTTCATTACCCGGATAATTATAAATATTTGTCCATAAAAGGGTGCCCAAAGAATCATATTTCGCAATAAAAATATTGGGATACCTACTTGCCAAAACATATATGTTATCTGAGGAATCAACTGTGATATCCCAATCACAAGGATAAAAATCCCAGTGCCCGTACTTGCCCGGTAACTCCTGGGTCCATATAGTATTACCAGTTGAATCAAATTTCATAAGCCATAAATAATCAGGATTCATCAATGCACCTAAATATATATTATTTCCACTATCAAGTGCTATTTTACATGCTTTTTCTTCTTGTGATATATACCCATAATTCAAAATCTTGGTCCATAAAACATCACCTTCAGCTGCAAAAGATAAATTAGCCATTATTATTAAAAATAAAACCGTGTATATACCAATATGTTTAGACATCTCATTTCACCTCCTCTAAATTTTCTAAAATTTCAAAGTAAGTGTTACTTTATTGATATACCCAAGATACTCTCCTGGGGTTAATGCATAATCCAGTTGAAATTGTGTATATTTAACCCCCAGACCAAAAGAAAAAGAAGAGAAGAAACTCTGGTATTGTGGGATTTTATATCCTACTCTTAAAAACAGCTCAGTAATAGAGGAAAGAATATAATTAAATTCAGAACCTATCCCAATATTATAGAATCCAGATTTCGGATAATTAATATCACTCATAAATTTTAAGCCGAAATTATTTTTGGTGAAAAGCAGGGAATATAATAAACCAAGTTTAAAGTTTAAATCCAAAGGCTCAGATGTATTTTTAAATTTTGGTCCAATTCCAAGATTCTGAATTACTACTGCAGCTGATAAATCTTCTAATAGAAGATTCTGTTTTAAGAGTCCCAAATCAACTGCAAAAGATGTAGCAGAATTTTCAGCAATATTCTCAATCATAATTTTAATATTGCCTGCTCCAATAAACAGATCTGATAATGCTTTTGCAAGAGAAAAGCATACACAGGATGAATAACCAGCAGATTTATTACCAACTTTTATTCCTGAGACATCATAAGAAGGAAAATCACCATATCCAAGATATAAGAAGCTAACTCCTGCAGAATATTGTTGAAAATGTAGTATTCCAGATAATGTTAAATACAAAGTATCAATAAAATATGTAGAATAAGTAGCAGAAATCTGCTTTTTTGATATTAGTGCAATTGTAGCAGGATTTTGCAATCCTGAAACAATTCCTGCGGAACCAGAATTTAGTGCTTGAATTTGTGCATTTGATGGTAAGAACGAAATTACACCTGTTTCAGCTTTAATGTTCAATCCAATTATTAATAAAATAAGAAAAATAAGAAGCATAAGCTTATATTCTCTCATCGGGCCCCTCCATATTTAATTTTTGATTTAAAAGATAACCATTTCAAAATAAAAGTCAAGTCAATAGAGGGACGGTGCACAACTTTGTTAACTTTGTGCACAGCTCACAGTGCTAAATACACAGGATAAAAGTTTATGGCTTAAGGCTTATTGTAGCACATAAAAATGTAAAAACACACCTTTAGGTGTGTTAATTTATTTATTGTTAA
>CAZSCZ010000249.1:0-2743 GCA_964605455.1 uncultured Spirochaetia bacterium | reverse complement strand
TATTTACAATTTCACCCAGACTGATTTTTTGTTTTAAGATATCATATTTACTATGGAAATATATCATAAAAATTTTTTATAGGATTAAAGCTTTTTCTATGTATTGATAAAATACCAAATCTTTTGATAGCTTCTTTATGAAAATTTGTAGGATATCCAAAATTTTTGTTAAATCCATAGAATGGAAATTTATAATGATAATTTATCATAATATTATCTCTTATAACTTTTGCTATTATTGATGCAGCTGCAATACTAATAGATAGTGTATCCCCTTTTATAATTCTTTTATATATATAATTAGTATTTTTTAGATTCATTCCGTCAACTAATATAATATCAGGTTTAACATCCAAAACATTTATTGCGTATTCCATTGCCAAAAGAGTTGCATTATAAATATTCAGTGCATCAATTAGATATTCAGGAATTATACTTATTCCAATAGCAACTGCATTTTTGATGATAGTAAAGTAAAGTTTTTCTCGTTGCTGTGGAGATAATTTTTTTGAATCATCAATTCCATAAAAATTTCTAAAATCTTTTGGAAATACTACTGCGGCTGCTACTACAGGTCCTGCCAGTGGTCCTCTTCCAGCTTCATCTATACCTGCTATATATTTATATCCTTTTTGCCAGTAAATTTCTTCAATTTTACTATCAGGAAGACTTCTCTTCTTTTTCTGTTTCATTAGTTTTTTTTACAGAAGTCTTTTTATTTTTTACTGGGGTAAACTTTTCTTTTATTCTACCAGCTTTTTCACCAACTATCTTTCGTAGGTAATAGAGTTTAGCACGTCTTACTTTACCTCTACGAATAACCTCTATCTTATCTATCCGAGGCGAATATAATGGGAAAATTCTCTCAACTCCCACACCAAATGAAATTTTCCGCACAGTAAAAGTTCTATTTAGCCCAGAATTTTTTATACCAATAACAGTTCCTTCAAAAATTTGAATACGTTCTTTTTCACCTTCTTTTATTTTAAAATGAACTTTTACTGTATCACCTGGATGGATTTGTGGGACTTCCTTTAAATATTTCTTTTCAATTTCTTGTATCACTTGATTCACTTTTGCACCTCTTTTTTAAAAATTTTTTATATAAATCTGGTCTTTTTAATTTAGTAATTTCTATCTGTTTTTTGTATCGCCACTCTCTGATTTTTTGATGGTTTCCTGAAAGTAAAATTTCAGGAACTTTCATCCCTTTAAACTGAGGTGGCCTGGTATATTGCGGATATTTTAAAAGATATTCTCTAAATGTATCAGTTTTAACTGATTCATCTTTTTGCACAACATGTGGAATATATCGTGAAACTGCATCCAATACAACAAGAGCCGCAGCTTCTCCACCTGTAAGGATATAATCTCCAATTGATATTTCTTCATCTACAAGATATTCTACTATCCTATAATCAACTCCTTCGTAATGACCACATAACAAGCTAATGGAATTGTATTTTGAAAATTCTTCTGCTTTTTTATCATTAAATGTTTTACCTTGCGGAGAAAGATAAATTACTTTTGTATCTGGCTGAGTTTCTTTTATTTTTTGAATTACATTATATATTGGTTCAATCATCATTACCATTCCAGCACTACCACCATATGGTTTATCGTCACACTGCTTATGTTTATCTTTTGTAAAATCTCGTAAATTGTAAATATTAATTTTTATTAAATTTTTCTTTTGAGCTTTCCAAATCAAACTCGTTTTTAATGGGCTCTCAAAAAATTCAGGAAACAGAGTTATTATATTAAAAATCATTAAAAATATTTAAAAATTTTAATCTAATATCTCTAAATTAATTCTTTTGCCTGCTTTGGAGGCAACAGCTGCTAATATAGTTCTGATAGCTCTTGCAATTCTACCCTGCTTGCCAATAACCTTTCCAATATCTTCATTACTTACTTTTAATTCAATGATAGTAGTTTTTTCGCCATCAACTGTGCGAAGGCTTACGCTTTCAGGCTTATCAACAAGCGCTTTAACGATATACTCAACAAGTGTTTTTGGATCCATAAAATCACCCTCCTTAAAATTTTAGATAATTTTTTCTTTTTTAAGAATTTGTTTTACTGTATCAGTTGGTTTTGCACCTTTTTTAAGCCATTCAAAAAGTTTCTCTTTTAGCACTTTAACTTGCTTATCATCTTTTTGCAATGGGTGATAATAACCGACTACTTCAATAAATCTTCCATCCCGTGGAAAACGAGAGTCAGTTACAACAATTCTGTAATAGGGCTGTTTCTTCTTACCCATACGTCTTAATCTTATTCTTACAGCCAATTTATGCCTCCTACATTAAATTTTGCCATAAAAATATTGGATTATCCTATATAAATAATAATCTCTTATTCATTTTATTCATTGTAATTTCTTTAGATAATTATTATAAATTGAATAATGAGTTAATTTCATTTATTGACATAGCATTATGTATACCTCTTTTTAAAACTTTTTTCAACATTTTTTTCATATTTTTAAACTGATTTATTAATTGATTCACTTCACTTAATGGTCGTCCGGACCCTTTTGCTATTCGCAATTTTCTACTTAAGTCAATTAAATCAACATTTTCTCTTTCTGCAGGCGTCATTGAAAGAATAATGGCTTCAATATGTTTAAATTTCTTTTCATCAATAGATGTAGCCACAGGTAACTTAACTGGTAACATTTCAAGAATTTTTTTGAATGTCCCTGATTTATAAACAGTTCGTAATTGTTTAAGAAAATCAT
>CAZSCZ010000248.1:0-2806 GCA_964605455.1 uncultured Spirochaetia bacterium | reverse complement strand
TATTCTCTCTTTTAGCTTCTTTAGCCATATCTCTGTACCATTCACGTATTGATGGGTAAGCGTCAAAACACCCACAAAATTTACACCCCAAAGGAAAACAAAATTCCTAAATCTTTAGACGGCTTCAGCCTCCTTTTTATTTGATAATCTATATGATTCACCGGTAAGGGTGTAAGCGTCAATTTATTGAGTTATTTACAACCTGCGGTCTTTTTTGAAGATTCTATTCTTTAATTCCAATATTATTCCTGTACTGTTTTATAAAGAGTAAAATATTTTTTTTAGCTAGTAAATTTAATTCATCCTCTTTTAAAATAAAAGGCCTTATATCATCTATTATTTTTTTTTCATTTAAAATATCAATTTTATTTTCTAATTTTAAAATAATGTCCTTTAATGTAAAGGTTTTATCAATTTTTTCTGTCTGATGCATAGCGTTATTCAGCAATTTTATATCCGGTATAATATTTTTATTTAAGAAATAGACTAAGTCATAATAATCCCTTCCTTTTTGATATCTTCTAAATAAAATTGCATGCAATTTTAATGCAAACAAAGATTCCGGAGCATAATGGTTGATAACAAAATAAAACCTTTCAAAATAAATATATTCCTCTATTTTCCCGCCTATCGGGGGGTTTGAATCTATTTCAACCTTAATAGATAATTTTTGTGATTTTTGTAATGATAAATCCAGTTCACTTAACAAATTAGAAAATCGTATAAAAAAACTATTGATTATATCTGTTTTTATCCGCTTAATTTCAAAATTAAATGCATATTTAATTAAATTTGATGAAACAGTATCAATAAGTTTATTAAAATTGTATCCTTCTTTTTCTGTTAAACTAAAATCTATATCTTCAGAAAAACGATTAATTTTATAGATAATTCTTAATGCAGTACCGCCTGTAAATGTAATTTTGTTTTTAAATCCGGTATCACATATAATTTTTAATATAATAGACTGTAAGTATTCTCTTAAAAAGTTTATTTTCTGATGTGAGGGTTTATCTTCCAGATAAGATTTAATATCATCTATCATATTAACTCCACTCAAGAATTAATTCTTTTAAAATTTCGATAGATTTTAATATTTTTTTTCCCTTTAACTTTTGTTTATAATTTTCAAGGGCCTTTATATCTAAAATATCCAGGTTTTGAAATCTATAATTTTGAATAAGTTCATTTTTTATATCTTTAACAACGGAATGAATTTTAAAATATATAAAATCAATAACTGCTTTTTCAGGTACGGCAATAAAAAAGGAGATATTACTTTTTAATTTAATATTATGGAATCCCCAGAAATACTCTTTTTTAATAGAATTATAATAAAAAGTACCATAGATGTTTTTAATTGTTTTTGTCTTATTGGTAGTAATTGATGTAAAAACGTTTACTGCTTCAGGGATTAAATTATAATAACTTAAGGCAAATTCTAAACTTAAATAAGATGGAGAATATAATTCATTTGCAAGTAAAAAAGGGGATAATTCAGCTTTTCTATCAGTTTCATTTAAAGTATATACTCCTTTTTTTAATCTGATAATCTTATTTTGTTTAATCCATTTATGCAGTTGTAATTTTAAAGTTGGCTTAAGTTTTTCAACTCCTGATAAATCTTTAGAAGTAAAAAACGGTTTATTAAACATTAAAAGTTTGAATTCGGTAAAATTCATATTTATTTCCAATGATTATATATTAATATAACTATCGGAAATAAATTGTCAATCATTATTTGTCTACTCCCTGAACTTTTTATTTTAAGGAGCAGGTATTTATTCTACCAGCATTTCTGAAAATATATGTTTTACTTTTGATATTGTTTTCTTATTTACCTCCCCCAATATGCTCGCTGGTATAAGGGAAATCTTAATAATTTCTACGCCAATAGATACGCCAAGGTTCAAAGATCTGCTGGGAGATGGTTTAAATCTTGGCTTGTCTATCAGTTATAAGGTGCAAAAAACTCTTAATGGTCTGGCAGAAGCGTTTATTATAGGTGAAGAGTTTATTGGAAACGATTCTGTGTGCTTAATTTTAGGAGATAATATTTTTTATGGTTATAACTTTACACAGCTTTTAAAAGAACCGGCTTCTATAAAGCAAGTCGCAGTTGTTTTTGCATACTATGTTAAAAACCTGCACAATATGGCGTAGCAGAGTTTGATAATAAAGGTAATGTAATTTCAATAGAAGAAAAACCCGAAAAACCAAAATCTAATTATGCATTTGTCGGTCTTTATTTTTATGATAATACAGTTATAGACATTACCAGGAACATAAAGCCTTCCGCAAGGGGAGAATTAGAAATTACTGCTGTAGATAAAGTAGAGGATGAGCAGGAATTTGCTTTTGCTATAAATGCCGAAGGTGTAAAAAATCTTGCTAAGTTTTCAAAAGAAATAAATGCGAAACTTATCCATATATCCACGGATTATGTTTTTAACGGTGAATCTAAAAATCCAATAAAGGAAGATAGCAAACCAGATCCTAAAAGTATTTACGGCAGTAGCAAACTAAAAGGAGAAGAATTATTACAAAGTGTATGGGATAAACTTTATAATAAGAACGGCGTGGCTCTATGGGAAAAACGGGTATAACTTTGTTTATACAATGATGAAATTAATGGGAAAAAATAAGTCTGTAAAGGTTGTTAATGATCAGTATGGTTCACCTACATGGTCTAAGGACCTGGCGGAATTAATTTTACATATTGTTAAAGCCAACTCCAATATGTTCGGTATATATCATTATTCCGGTGAGGCTGTTACAACATGGTTTGGTTTTGCAGAAAAAATCT
>CAZSCZ010000247.1:0-2809 GCA_964605455.1 uncultured Spirochaetia bacterium | reverse complement strand
GACGGTGCACAACTTTGTTAATTTTTTAATAGAATTTTAAAAGAGAAAATCATTAGCCATTATAACATTCTGTTGACTTCTATCCAAAAAGTTGTTATAATATTCATTATTAATTGTTTTAATTTTGTTATAGGGGAAAGCCTATAACAGTAATATAGTAGGAATAGGTATTAGTCTGTGTAAATAAGATATGTCTGTAAAAAAGAACATTCTTGAAAATGGATTAAAAATTATTACTGAGAAGATACCAGCATCAACTTCTGTATCTATTGGGTTCTGGATTAAATCAGGTTCCAGAGATGAAAATGAAAGTGAAAGTGGATATGCTCACTTTGTGGAGCATATGCTTTTTAAAGGGACCAAGAAGAGAACTGCTCAGGATATTGCAAAAGAAGTTGATAGAGTAGGGGCGTATCTTAATGCTACTACTACGAGAGAATATACTGGCTATTTTATAAATATTCGGAAAGATAAATTAGAGCTTGCTCTTGATATACTTACAGATATAATTGAAAATTCTACATTTCCTGAAAAGGAGATTAAAAGAGAAAAGCAGGTTGTGCTTGAAGAGATAAAAATGTATGAAGATTCACCTGATGAGCTTGTTCATGATCATTTATTTGAAGCAATGCTGTGGAAACATCCACTTGGAAAACCTATACTGGGTGATAGAAGGAGCATAAAAAAAATTAAAAGAAGAAAAATCTTGAATTTTTATAATAAATATTATACACCTAATAGATTAGTAATTTCAGGTGCAGGTTATCTGGACCATAATTATGTTTTAAAATATTTAGAGAAGAAAAAATTTTTATATTCCCGAAGGAAGTCTGAAAATGAGTTATATAATTTCACTAATAAATTTCAGTCACGGGATTATGTAGTTATTCGCAATCTTGCGCAAGTGCATTTTTGTTTAGGATTTCGTGGAATTCCTGCTGATCATCCTTTGAGACATTCGCTTTATGTTCTTAATACTATGTTAGGTTCAAGTATGAGTTCAAGGTTATTTCAACAGATAAGAGAAAAATTTGGGCTATGTTATTCAATTTATTCGTTTTATTCAGCATTTAAAGAATACGGTATATTTGGGATTTATGCAGGAACCAGCATTGAAACATTTGAAAAATCTTTTAATAAAATTATTGAGGAGATAAAAAAGATTAAGAAATATGGATTTACAAAAGATGAAATTGAGGATGCCAAAGAACATATAAAAGGACATCTTGCCCTTTCTTATGAAAATAATGAGATCAGAATGAATAGGCTTGCTAAACAGGAAATGATTTTTGGACGTTATTTTTCATATAATGAAATTGTAAAACTGATTGACAAAGTTAATACTGATACAATTATGGAAGTTGTAGAAAAAATTTTCCCCTCTAATTATAAAATAGTAATATCTTCTATTGGTGAAGAAAGACATACAAAGATTCTCAATAAGCTTCCCATTGTGCTTTAATTTATTAAGGAGTTTTTTTTGAAAATTTTAATTTTTACTGATAGTTTTTTTCCTCAAATTAATGGGCTTGTAATAGCGGTGGATACAATAGCCAATGAGCTTTCCAAAAAGAATGATGTTTATGTTGTTATACCTAAAAATCATATAAAAAAATATTCCACAAAATATAAACTGATTTCTATACCTGCTGCGCCTTTTATTTTTTTACCAGAATATAGAGTTTCATCAATTTTTTCTTTTAAAATTTTGAAATTGCTTCTAAGTACAAAATTTGATGTAATTCATACCCATACATTTTTTTCCCTTGGTATAATGGGCTTAATTTTAGGGAAGATTTTTAAGATACCTGTAATTCATACATATCATACATATTTTGAAGAGTATTTACATTATATTAAACTTTCTCCAAAAACAGGTGGATGGATAGTAAAACTTATATCAAAATGGTATTGTAATTTATGTGATAAAATTATAGTGCCTTCACAAATGATGCGAGATGTTTTAATTAGTTATGGTGTAAAAAGAGAAATAAAAGTAATTCCAACAGGTATTGAGATAAAAAGATTTGTAAAAGGTAATAGAAATAAATGGCGAGAAAAGATGAATATTCCTTTAAATGCAAGAGTTTTGCTTTATGTAGGACGAATTGCAAAAGAGAAGAATATTTTCTTTCTACTGGAATGCTTTAGGTTTGTTAGGAAAAAAGTAAAAGATGTTTATTTATTAATTGTTGGTGACGGACCATTAAGGAAAGATGTAATGAAATATTTAAACCGATTTAACCTTAAAAATTATGTTAAAATTACAGGTTATGTTAATCCAATTGAGATTAGAGATGTATATGCGTGTGGTGACATATTTGTTTTTGCTTCTGTTACAGAAACGCAAGGACTTGTAATTCTTGAAGCAATATCTGCCGGCTTGCCTGTTGTTGCTGTAGCTGAACGTGGCACAAAATTTACTTTGCCCAGCAAAAAGATTTTAGGTATATCTCCTGTAAGATTAAGCAAAAGAGAGATGATAAACGAAATTATCTATTATTTGAAAAATTTAGAGCGGCATAGAAGTAAAATAAAACAAAATTTAAAAAATTATATTAAGAAATATACTATACAACAGACAATAAAATCTATTACTACGCTATTAAAATCAACTACTTCTATTTATTGAAACAGGTTAAAAATTTATTTATTATAGGATTTCTTAGTTACTTTTTCTATTACTGTGCGGTGTTCTAATGCAATCTTATGTAAAATTATAAATTAATTTTAGAACATCTCTTTTTCTATTACTAAGAGTGTTGAAAAATTACCCCCATTTTTAAGGAATCCTTTTATAATAAGTTGT
>CAZSCZ010000246.1:0-2839 GCA_964605455.1 uncultured Spirochaetia bacterium | reverse complement strand
ACTGGAATGGAAATATAATGCCCTGTGTATTTGTCCCATATTATGTTGACAATATCTATGATTTGTATAAAAATGGGAAAACAATCGCAGATGCATTAATGAGTGAGCTTTTTGTAAGAGGCAGGAAATGGCAAAGAGATTATGGATACCGTCAAAAGGAGCCTTCTAACTGGCTTGCTCCTTGTTCCATTCGTGACCATTACGATAATTTTAGAAAGAATATATTGACAGAAGACGCTAAACCAGAAGACGAGAACGCAGAAGAGGCATTGAAAGACCCTGAATATTATGAAAAGTTGAATGAATTTGATGAGGAATTACATAAGATTACAGAACCAATATGGCAACAAAAGTATTTAAATGGCTTAAAACAATCTGCGCAATCACTATTGAAAAATGTTTCCACCACTATTAATTCAATCTTAAAGAAAGTAGCATAGATTTATAGCAACTGATGTAAGAAATGAAAAATTACTTTAATATTGAAATTGATGAAGACAATATCCCGACACATATTGGTATAATACTTGATGGGAATAGAAGGTGGGCGAAAAAAAGAGGACTGCCCCCAATGGAAGGACACAGAGCAGGTGCTGAGAATCTGGATAAGATTATAAAATTTTCTAAAAAAATCGGGATTAAAATTTTATCAGTTTATGCTTTTTCAACTGAAAACTGGAACCGCTCCCCAGCAGAAGTAAATTTTTTAATGAACCTGTTAATGGAATATTTTAAAACAAAATTAGATTTATTTCAGGAAAATAAAATAAAAATAGTTCATAGCGGTAGATTTAATAAAATACCTTCCCCAACTAAAATGGCAATTCAAAATGCAGTTAAGAAAACTAAAAACAATGATGAATTTATCTTTAATGTATGTTTTAATTATGGTGGAAGAGCCGAAATTATTGATGCTATTAAAAAAATGTACAGAGATATGGAGAAAAAGGAATTTAGTATTAGAAAACTAAAAGAAAAAACTTTTTACCAGTTTTTATATCATCCAGAGATACCAGAACCGGATTTAATCATAAGAACAAGTGGAGAGATAAGAACAAGTAATTTTTTATTATGGGAATCAGTTTATTCTGAATGGTATTTTACAAAAACATTATGGCCTGATTTTACTGAGGAAGAATTGATTAAAGCAATAAAAGATTATCAGAAAAGAGGTAGGAGATTTGGGAAATAGAAGAGTAGGTATTGCATTAGGGAGTGGTGGTGCTAAAGGTATATCGCATATTGGTGTTTTAGAAGTACTTGAAAAGAACAACATAAAAATAAATGAAATTTCTGGATGTAGTATTGGATCTATTGTTGGCGGAGTTTATGCTGCTGGTGTTTCTATTGAAAAAATGAAAAAAATTGCCTTTAGTATTGATCTAAAAAAAATGTTGGAACTGTTTGATTTTACAAAGCCAACTTCTGGTGGAATTGTGAAAGGTAATCTGGTAGAACAATTTCTTGATGAAATCTTACCTGTGAAAAGATTTGAGGATTTAAAGATACCATTCAGATGTGTTGCAACTGATATAAAGAGGGGAAAAGAGGTTATATTTAATAATGGTGAGTTAATTCCTGCGATACGCGCAAGTATTTCCATTCCGGGATTATTTGTTCCTTATGAATATCAGGGCAGATTACTTGTTGATGGAGGTGTTGTTAATCCTGTGCCGGTAAATTTATTGGATAAATCTGATTATAAAATTGCTGTTGTTGTTCAGGAATATAAAAAAATTAAAAAATGGTCAAAAAGAAAAATGGCGATAGAAACTAAAATTAAAATATTTTTAAATGAAAAATTTTCACCAATAATAAAATATTTGCCGGATTATAAAAAAAGAAATAAAAAGTTTGGGATTATAAATATTTTATCATCAACTATTGATATTATAACTAATGAAATATCGGAAGTTAATTTAAACAGATATAAAGTTGATTATATATTGAGACCTGATGTTGGTGATATCGCAACTTTAGGATTTTACGACGGATATAAAAGTTATAGAAAAGGAATAGAAGCAGCAGAAAAATTTTTATCTGAAAGGAGTGATTTAATATGATAAAAAAAATGATATTTTACATCTGGAAAGAATTGCCATTTTTTTATCTTATATCAGCTATTTTATCAATGACAAACTTCATTCTTACTGAATTAAAAATCACTCATTTACTTATTGGAGTTTTATTTCCTTTATTCTGGATTATATTATATGGCACAATCAAATTAACGGGTAAATAAAAGATGAGGCTTTTAGAATTTGAATTAAGTAATTATTTCTGGTTTATACTATTTATATTGCACAGTTTACATTATCGCGGTTTATCAAATACTATCAAAATTTTTGGTGTTGGCTTAATTTATGGAGGATTATGTGAATCGTATGGTATATGGGCGGGTTATTATAAGGAAATGAATTATTTAATCTATATACCTGGAATCCCTGCTCCACTTGCAACAATGATAGGCTGGACAATTGTGTATTACTTTACTTTTTTCATAGTTGAAAAATTTAATGAGATGTTTTTTACAACAATAGATTTTACACCATTATTTAAGTCAATTCTTGCTGCTGTAATTGCTGTTTCATTTGATTTTATGATAGACCCTATAGCAGTTAAGGCTGGTTGGTGGGAATGGTCTCCGCAATTTAACCCTTTCTTTTTAGGTGTACCTTTAATAAATTTTGTTGCATGGTTCTTTGCCGTAAGTGTATGGAGTTATTTTTACTATAAAATTGAAGAAAGTTATAGCGATGAAACTTTAAAAATAATCTAGTTGTTAGTCAGCATTCCTTTTATTGCATTTATTGCAGGGAGTCTGACTTTTGGATTTATG
>CAZSCZ010000245.1:0-2839 GCA_964605455.1 uncultured Spirochaetia bacterium | reverse complement strand
CCGGGGTTTACATAGCAGATGTTCACCTGCCAGAAAATCCTTCCATAAGGCAGCGGAAAATTTTAATTTATTTGAAGTAAGCCGTTTTGTTATAATAGGCTCAAATCAAGAAAAGGGGATTAATGTGAATTATGAGCGGGAGAAAAAGTATTTTATGTCTTATTGCGGCTCATACTGTCGTCTTTGCGATTGGTATCAGGTATCGTGGCATTGGTTATTTTTATTTTCCTGGTCGTGCTCTTCGTTGTGAAAATCTTGTGGGCATGGACCATACCTGACCTTTTCCCGGGCGCTGTGGAACAGGGACTCGTTGCGAAAAGTATATCATGGTTTACGGCGTTCAAGCTGGCGATATTCGTAGCTATAATGGGGGGCGTGGCGGGAATCTCTAAAATGAAATAAGTTCCCCTACGGACAATAAAAGTTGTAAAATATATTTTATAAACTCACAAAATTTTAATAGTTTTGATTTCAACCTGATTTTCATTTTTGTGCTTTTGCATAAATTGCAAAACATAATTTTATTTTTTCATTTTCATTTATAGACTATAAAAACCTGACCAATTTAGTATGGTATGTCTTTCTAGGTTTAGTTGAATTTTGCCCTTTGCAATATTTAACAATTCACGAAGGAACAAACCCAAATCTGAAAATTCTACATATTGGTTTTCCTCATAAATAGGTTTTAAATTATTTATTATTTGATTTTTAGGGATGTCTATAACAATAAAAATTTTAGGTATATTAGAGTTAGTAGCGATGGATATTTCTCTTTTTATTTTCTTCAGGTCCGAAGATTGCAAAATACCACTTTTTATGAAAATAGCAGCTTTGCCTTCAATATAAATATCTACATCAGTTTTCTCTTCATTGTATTCTAAAGGGTAGTCCCACTTTATTAAATTTTTATCTTCAACTTGGTTTAAAATAGTGAAAATCTCCCTGATACTTGAATCTTGAATATTTTTGATTAATCCAGCGAAATTTATTTGTTTCTCGATTAATTCTCTTATCACATAGAAAATAACAAACTCAATAAATTTTCCCGTCGCTCCCTTTTCTGAAATAATAAGCTCCTTATTTTCCAAGATTTTTTCGTGTTTATACTTAAAAACAGTTGAAGATATCTCTAATAATTTTTCTCCCACATGACGAAATATTTTTGTTTTCCAATTTTTAGGTTCAATTTGTTCAAATCTTTTCCCTATCGATAAAAATTCATTACCTAAAATTATCAATTTCAAATAACTACTTAACATGATAAATTCATCAGCAAAATGAATAAAGAGCTTTGGAGTTTGTATAATTTTCCAGTGTCTTCTTATTTGATTGAATATTTTTTCTAGCCGTTTTAAGCAATTTACAATATCCTCTTCAACATAAAGAGCATAGTAATAATCACAGGCTAAATTATCTATTATAGAGTTAAGTCTATAAAAATTTACCTTTTCATCTTCTCTATTACATTTTTTGTAATGCTTCTTTGCTTGAGAGGATAGTTTTTTCATATTTTCTATATTCTGTCTTATTTTGCTTTTTAATTTATCCCTTTCTTCTTCTGGGATCCTTCGAATACTATCAGGAACAAGGGGTCTTATTAGAAAATGCAATTTCTTTTTCAGTAGAATATACTGTGCATTTCTAATTCTTCCTCTTTCGAAAAAATCGTCTTCGGCGAGGAAAGCAACGAGATTCTCTAAAATTTTTGAAAGCTGATCCAAAATATTAAGGTGTTCTTCAGTATAAGCCCCTAATAAAGATTGAACAACTCCACTATTTAGAGATATCAAAAGTTTGGTTAATTTCTTCACAAAACCATTATATTTAAGATCTGTAGATAATTCCTTGATTAACAGCTCAACATCTTTGGAAATAGTAGTGAACTCTAAAGCCAATTTATTTGCAAATATATTAGGATTGCTGTTTACAATATAATTGCTTAAAACTTCATAATATTTTAGTGAGTTTATAAGGCTTTTTAAATTGTTAACATTTTTTGAATGGAGAATTAAATATTTAACTGCTTTCAGGAAGCAAATCAAGCTTGACAAGGAATTGCTTTTAGCAAGTTCGATATAGCTTAAATTGCTATAAAAATTGTGGCTGACAAAAAACCAATCAGGATTTTCTTCTTTGTTTACGAGGATTTGTTCTAATTCGCTATATATGGATCTTAAATGTTCCTCGTATTTACAAAGGTCATGAATGGGTCTTTTATTTTTAATCACAGCTTGTCGTATCTTACTACCAATATCTAAAAGTTGCTTTCTAAGAAATTGATATTGATTTTTTGCAAAATATTTCATATATAAACATTATTGTTTTATCTTTTTATTTAATTTTTTTATTTGTTTTTTAATTTTTATTAAAATCTTCACTATTTAACTATTTTTATCCCCAATATTATCCCTTATTGAATCATTTTATAATCAGTCATTTGTTCAACTGCGAATGTTCCACTAATTAGGGTAATGCCTTTAGATTTTCATAATCTATCACCTATTGTAATGAGCAAACAGCATATACAATATTATTATGTATTTGTTCATAAAAAGTCAAGTTAAAAATGTTGGTTTTTATACTAAGTAATTTATGAAATAATTTTTAATCATATTTTTTATCTCTTGTCACTTATTTTAATTTAACTTTGAGAATTTATGTTTTACTTATTTCTTTGTTTATGAATTTAAAAATAAAAAGTATTTTATAGAAGCATTTTAAACAAGGTAGAGGAAAAGTATGGCCATAAATACCAAGAAAACAACCTTTTTCGTTCTTTTAACTTTCGCTATAAGCTGGGCGATAGTTTTTACTGCGGTTATACTCGGCGTTTCGTGGA
>CAZSCZ010000244.1:0-2847 GCA_964605455.1 uncultured Spirochaetia bacterium | reverse complement strand
AATGCCTTATAAGCTTTCTTCTTTTCTCGTAAATCCCTTTTTCTTTCCTTCTTTGTTTTATTTAATTTTATATATCCGTAATCCTTCATTACTCTTTTTTTGGCATTAAGGCTATAGGGTATACCTAAGTATTTCTTGATTAAAGAGGCATTTACCTTCTTTCCTCTCTTTGCTTTCTTTTAAAATTGCATAATATTTAATATTAGGTTATTTGTAAGGTCATGGTCTGTCCTTTGGTTTTTGTGTTTAATTTTTTTCCAAATTATAAAATACAATTTTTTTTTACGCAAGAAGGGGCATGTTACCTTCTTTTCCCATAAATTAAAAATCCTATTATTAAGTATCTTTTTTAAATATAGAAACTTTTTTTTATAAACCGTATTTTTAAAAAAAACAATACGAGCCCCATAATCCAAAAGAAGGGGGGAAATGTTTAATTATTTGGAATTCATAATTATTATGTTCGGGGAAAAACCTGATTAAATAAATCTATAAAATATAATATACCTGGAAACATATTTGATTTCTAATTAAGAATTATTCGACTAAAGCATTGCTATTTTTCTTTAACACAGCCGTAAAATAGATTAAAGCACCGTTTACATAAGATTTGATTTCAAAATCAAATCCGTATTTGTTGAAAATACTCTTTAATTCATCAACAGAATAAAGATTACCACGAATTTTAACATTTTTATTCTTTCTCTCCGGCACAGGAACTGCGCAGAAAAATAAGGAATTACTCTTTAATATACGTCGTAATTCATCTAAAAACAATTCTATATTATCAATAAAATTCAAAGATAGAATACATAATGCAATATCAAATACATTATTTTCAAATGGCAATATCTCGGCAGTTGTATTATACAATTCAAACTTTTTAAAACCGTATTTCTTCAAATTTGACATAGCCTTCTTTAACAATCCTATACTTATATCAACCCCCGTATATTCATTATCATTGGGCAAATATTTTAATAATATTCCGCTTCCCGTACCAATCTCAATAACTTTCGCATTATAAATTTTACCAAGCTCTTCCTTTAATATGGAAAAATGCTTATTAATATCGCCATTAAAAAGTCTGGGAAAAATATATTTTTCCATTATTTTATCATAAAATAAAGAAAAAATATCCGATAACCAAGGTTTAAACTTTTTTACTCTGCCTCCTTTATCAATAATATGATATATACCACGAATATTTATTATAGAAATTTTTTCTCTATTCATCACATCACCTTAAAAAATATCAATTATACCATCATAATTTCTTGCCCGTTCCATTAATGTTCCTTTCAATCCCATTGTAAAAGCTATATTACTACTTCTAATACATAATAATTTTGTACCGATTTCCAAATCAAACATTTTCATCATTTCAATATCCAAAGAAAATTTCCCCTCATTCGTTATATCAGTCCAACAATAATATCTTCCTTTATATTTAATAAAGACACCTTTAGGAAGCTCATAATCACAAAGAGATTTGTTCTCCCGAAGTATATTACCGATTTTCGAATGATATAACAAGCCTTTTCTAGTTATAATAAAACCACCTGTTGCTTTACTTCCTGACATTAAATATATCTTACCTTCGGAAGTGATATCATATTCAATTATAACCTCCGGAGGAAGGTTAACTGTCAAATCTTGATTAATCACGGAAAAACCGAAAATATATTTTCCATCTTTATTTATCTGAGGTATTGTTACAATACTCCATTTATATGTTCTAAGAATTCATAATAACCATATATTACGAAATTAAAACGGATAAGATAATGGAATATCCTATCCGTTTTTCATAACATTCTACTTCAATGCTCTTAAATTAGCATGAGCAAGCCATTTCCAAGTGTTATTGTTCTTTACGAAAATGCTCATTCTCGGAGATGGTTTTTTTGGAAGAGATTTTCCTTCAATAGTCTCTGCTACTGATACAAAATAAGTTACAATAAGCACATCACCGTTCCGACTTACTTTAAAATCACTAAGAGTATATTTTCCAAGTTTCAATCCCTTGATTAATTTTAACTCTTCCTTGGCATTATTGGCTCCGAATTCATGAATTGACTGAAATCCTTCGGCAAAAGATTCTTTAATTGCCTTAATATTCTGTTTTTCCATATTCTCCCACAACTGACGTACCAATTTTTCTCCTAATTTCTTACTATCAGCTAACTTTTGCTCGCCAAATAAATTCGAAAACATAAACACGAAAAAAATAATTACCCAAGATGTCAATTTCATTGCTTTCATACAAGCCTCCTTTTTCTCTTGCTCCATTGGTAAAAATAATATTTCTACCACATAAAAAAATAGGAACAATTATAAATTAATAGGTTAATACAAAAATAATATAACTAATATTATAAAGGTGTGCAAGTTTTTTATTTTATACAAATAGTGACTTTTAGCAAAAATAATCGACCTGTCATTCAGGCGAATGGAATCCGACACAGCTTTGTGCATTTGATTTGTTTATGATTCTAATTGTAATATTTTGCTATAAATCGGTTATATACGAATTTCATTGAAAACATTATTTTGAAATATCGAATTTGTTTGGTAATTTATAATGTTTATATTCATAATATAATTCTGGTATATCATCCAAATATTTTATATCTATTTGTAACTTTTCGAATGCCTTATAAGCTTTCTTCTTTTCTCGTAAATCCCTTTTTCTTTCCTTCTTTGTTTTATTTTTCTCATTTGGCAAGGTATCTTTTTACCCATTTACGAACTGCCTTTACCGTTATATTGAATTCTCTTGCTGCTGGCTTCTTTCCATAAGTTAATACAAAGTTGATTAATTTTTCTTTAATCGGTAAAATTGTC
>CAZSCZ010000243.1:0-2887 GCA_964605455.1 uncultured Spirochaetia bacterium | reverse complement strand
ACCAACACGATGTTACAGTTGAAGGTGAACTTGGTGTGCTTGCAGGAATTGAAGAGCATGTTTCTTCTGAAAAATCACATTACACCAATCCAGATGATGTTGAGGATTTTGTAAAACGCACAGGTGTTGATAGTCTTGCAATATCAATTGGAACTTCACATGGTGCATACAAATTTAAATTAAACCCAGGTGAACCTTTCCCTGAACTTAGATTTGATATTTTAGCAGAGATTGAAAAACGAATACCTGGTTTTCCTATAGTTTTACATGGCTCATCTTCTGTACCAAAAGAATATGTAGATTTATGTAATAAATATGGTGGTAAACTTGAAGGAGCTGTAGGAGTACCAGAAGACCAACTTAGAAGAGCGGCAAAATCTGCTGTATGTAAAATTAATATAGATACAGATGGAAGACTTGTTGTAACAGCAAAAGTCAGACAAATATTTTATGAACAACCTGAAGTATTTGACCCACGAAAGTATCTGGGACCTGCAAGAGAAGCATTGAAAGAATTGATAATTCATAAAAATAAAGAAGTGCTTGGAAGTGCAGATAAAGCATAATATTTTTATTTTTGTAGTGTAGATATGCTATCAAAGAAGTTTATAGGGGACAGCCTGAGCTGTTCCCTATATTTTTTTTCTTCCCTATTTTTTAAAATTAGCTAAATCATCCATTGAAAGGACTGTTTCTTTCTTCTCTTTTGCCTCGTGTAGTTTTCGTAACTTCTCTGGAAGATATATATCATTATAATATTCTGCCAGCTTGAAAATTTCATGTTCAGAAAATTCTTTACGAATTTTTACCTGTAAATTATAATCTTTTTCCCTAATACCTCTATTTATTATATGAATAATATCACTTATAGTCTGAACAAAGTGTCTGGTATAAATCAACATAAATGCAAGTACTACAAAAATTATTATAAAAAAGTTTTGAATATTTACAGAGGCTATTTGTTTATTTATATCTACTATTGAAATATATAGGAGAAATTCAGCATTCTTTATTTTTACATAATCTTCTATTCCATAAAATCTATAAAACTTTTCTTCAGAAATTCGTGAAAATATAAGAAAACCTTCATAATAAATTTTTAACAAATTTTTATCCTCTGAAAAAAGCTTAAATACCATTGGACGTAAAGGAATTTCCATTGTTTCATTTATATTCATTACATTTTGGATTAATTTATTGTAAAGGTTTATTCTATTATTTATAGCTTTTTCAAAAGGATTTTCAACAGATAATGAAAAGATAATCAAAACACATATTATTGTAAATACAGCTGTAGTTGCAATTGTTGCGGTATGATGTTGAGCCATTTTTGATTCAGCATGATGAATTTTTCCAAATATTTTCATAATTCTGATTAATCTTAAGATTCGTGTTACTCTTATAGCTTTAACAATTTTTAGGATATTTAGGACTCCAATTGTTGTTATGCCCTCCTGCATTTTTCCTGAAACTAAAAGAAAAAAGGACGGGCCTGAGTTAAAAAGTAAAAGTGGGATGGAACTTAAAAAATCTACCCAGCCGCGTTGATAAAGCCAGTATAAAAGAATTTTACCTTGCCGCTTAGCATTTAATGTCCTTACTATAAATTCAATAGTAAAAATAATATCAAAAAGGAGTCCAAACAGAAGAAGTATATTTCTTGCTGTAATACTCCAATGCTGATATCTACTATAATCGTCAAGGAAAGTTTGAATTATAACAAGTATAATCGCTACTAATATAAAATTTTCCCAAAAGTTTTTATTTCTCATAGCAATTTACCTCTTACCAGTTATTATCACCTGCAATTCTATACAATTCTTCCAACATTCTTTTATTATATCCATAATATTCTGCATTTTTTCTCGCAATATTAAACCAACTTTTATCAGGAGTTTCAGCACCTCTATCAATTTTTATATAAGGCTTATAATCCTGAAACCTTGCAGATAAAATATATAAAAATCTTGCACTCGCTTCTTCAAGCTCTGTATCTTCTTCTCTTACATTAGATTTTAAAGCCATTTTTATTACTTTTTCATTAACATCTGTAAGTTCGTTTTTTATATTCTCCGTCAATTTTTCAATAAAAATTTTTAATAACTTAGAAATATTTTTTAGATCACCTATATTAACCTTTTTTGCACTTGCCTGCGTATTGAACTGCATCCTAATATATGCGGTATTCTTTATAAGTAGTAGGGTTTTTAAATAATTAATATATTCTTCACAATTTAAATTGTTTCTCTGAACTTTTATAAGCTCGTTATAAATAAATCCGCGTCTTTCAAAAATCTCAGGTAAGTATTTTTCAAGGATATTATATTTAAAGATATTTATTACACTATTAAAGTGATATCTTACATCCTTATGAGTAAGTATTGTTTTTACAAATTTCAAGAATTTCTCCTTATAAAAATTTGGGGCAGATATGTCAGAGCCAGAGAGCTTATTTAAAACTTCAAAATTTATGTTCGTATTTATATATTTTATCACTTCAGGAATAACTTTAATTAAAACCCTTTCACGAAGATCAAGAAGCATCTGTTGCAAAATCTCTTCCCATTCAAGATTAGGAAAAAATTGTGGGGTCTTAAATGTTTCTTTTAACTGTGGTAAGTTTTTAGTAATAAAATTTATTATAAGATTTTCAGCAATTAAAGGTGGCTCATTTTTTATATTAGGATTATTTAAAAGATGTGTAACAAAATCAGAGATTTTTTGTTTGTCGTCTGTTGTCAACATTAAAAAATAAGTTAATAATTAATTTTACAATTGTCAATAAGTATTTTAACAGACCGGAACAGACCGGGGACGGTGCACAACTTTATTACAACTTTATTAACTTTATTAATAATTTTTCAATAAAAACTATACTTTATTAACA
>CAZSCZ010000242.1:0-2887 GCA_964605455.1 uncultured Spirochaetia bacterium | reverse complement strand
ATTAATTCTAATTTGTATGATAAATATGATTATGTAAAGAAATTATATGATATGGATTTTTTTAATAAATTTTCAAAAGGAACATTAACGCCAGAAGAAGCTGAAGAAGCAAATAAACAGTTTATTAAACTTTACTATACTATTTTGCACCCAAGATTTAATGGAGAATATTTTAGCTATGCTCGTCATTATTTTGGGGTAGGTATATTTTCTGCTTCTGACTTTATATTTAGTGTAGAACCAGGCGGTTTTTTCCCTAATGTTGCTGCTCAATTCCATAGTGATATTATATTCCCTGTAGGTATTGGTATCCACATTCCAGGTTATAAAAGATGGAGTGTAGGAATTACTTTTAAGTACTTTCAAAGAGCTAAAGTTGAAATAAATAATATAAATGATATGGCTGCATTCTATCATTATGTAACTGGGAATTATATTGATAGCGATAAATTAAAAGAAAGTTTTGACTCAAAATCTATTTGGGATCTAATGCTAACAGGTGTAGATTATACTTCAATAGGAATTGAGCAGATGAAAATAGGAACTGGGATGGGGTTTGATGTAGGTCTTATGTATAGATATAGCTATGCCTGGCGATTTGGGCTACAAATCTCAGATGTTTACACCCGCATAAGATGGTGGGATAATACCGAACCCTCTCCTATTCCAATAAATGCCAGAGCAGGTGTGGCATATAAACCAGCTGTATCTCTATGGGGTTTTTTCGAAGATCCAATTATTGCACTTGATATAGAAGATATTTTTCATCAACAAAAGAAAAATTTCTTTCTAAAATGGCATTTTGGCACAGAATTTAAACTCCTTTTTAGAATAATTACACTCCGATTTGGAATAAATGAGGGGTACCCATCCTGTGGATTAGGGCTTGATCTTAACTTTTATTTCTTGAGTAAAATCCCTATATTAAAATGGCTTAGACCTGATAATCTCTATTTCCCAAAGTTTGACCCAAATGATAAAGAATTTCTTGCTAAAAATCCTTTCTGTTGTTTATTAACTGGTATACTTGCTCCTATTCTTTATGCACATATTAAAATTGATGTAAGCTATACTGGTTATGAACTTGGACCACGACCTGGTGACCTCAGTGATTATCAATTGTTATGCAGACTGGCACTCTCTTATTCTTATTAATAAATATAAAGATATAGAATAAACAAAACTGGGGATACTGAAAAATAAAAAATAAATGACATTAGACGAATATTATCTATTACAGGCATTAATAGAAGCCAGAAAATCTGAACCAATATCTTCTCCCAATCCTGCAGTTGGAGCTGTAATTGTAAAACATAACAAAATAATCGGAAAAGGCTTTACTCAATCACCAGGAAAACATCACGCTGAAGTTGTTGCTATAAAAAATTGTAAGGAAAACCCTAATAATGCTACAATGTATGTAACCCTTGAACCTTGTTCTCATTTTGGAAAAACTCCACCTTGTGTGGATTTGATTATTGAAAAAAAAATTAAAAGGGTAGTAATCGGAATTAAAGACCCCAATCCCATTGTAAATGGAAAGGGAATTAAAAAATTAAAACAAGCAGGAATTTATGTGACAACCGGCATACTAAAAGACAAAATAATTGAACAGATGCAATGGTATTTAAAATATATAAAAACAGGTCTTCCGTATGTTATTTTAAAAGGTGGTATAAGTATAGACGGTAAAATTACAGATTATAACGAGAATTCAAAATGGATAAGCTCTGAAAATGCACGACTATTCGCTCAGAAATTACGAGAAATAAATGACGCAATAATTGTTGGAATAAATACTGTTTTAAAAGATAATCCCAATCTTACATATAGAGGAAAAATTGATAAAAAATTTTACCGAATAGTTCTTGATACGAATCTAAAAATTAATTTAAATGCAAATGTGCTAAAAAGTGTTAAAAATCATAAAACAATAATCGTAACCTCTTCTAATTCTTCACAAACAAAAATAAAAAAATTAAACTCTTTAAAAGATGTGGAAGTTTTATTAATAAATTCAAAGCCAGGAGAAATTTATTTAAAAGCTCTTTTAAAGCATCTTGGAAAAATGGGAATTGCAAAACTTATAGTAGAAGGAGGTAGCAAAATTAATTTCTCATTTTTGAAAGAAAACCTTGTAGATAAAATTATTCTTTTTATTGCACCAAAAATTATTGGGGGAGAAAGAAGTAAAAACTTTGTTGGCGGTAAAGGTTTTCTTTTAAAAAATTCTATTGAAATTAAATGCGCAAGATATTATAATCTATTGTCAGACAATTTTATTTTTGAAGGTTATATAAACAGGTATGTTCACAGGAATAATTGATAGCACAGGAAAAATTACAAAAGTTATTAATAAAGGTAAAAACCTTGAAATAATTGTAAAACCGGATACAGAAAATTATCTTAAAGATATGAAAATTGGTAGCAGTATTTCAGTTAATGGAGTATGTCTCACAATTACAGAAATATGTAATAATAGCTTTAAAGCCTTTGTTTCATCTGAAACCAGTAGAGTATCAAATTTAAAATTTTTGAAAATTGGTGAGATAGTTAATCTTGAAAAAGCGTTACAACTTGGTGATAGACTTGATGGTCATATAGTTTTGGGACATATTGATGGAATAGGTGTATGTCTGGGATTGAATAAAATCGGAGAAGATTATGAACTTAAAGTAAAAGTCCCTTATAATTTATTAAAATATATTGTGCCTAAAGGTTCTATTGCAATAAATGGAATAAGTCTTACTGTAGCAAAGATAAAAGGAGATATAGTTTCAATCGCCATAATTCCTGCAACATTCAATCAAACAAATCTAAAGAAATTAAGATATGGTAGTAAGATTAATATAGAAACAGATATTTTAGGTAAATATCAGCAATTAAA
>CAZSCZ010000241.1:0-2890 GCA_964605455.1 uncultured Spirochaetia bacterium | reverse complement strand
AAGTAAGACAGTGGGTTTATTTTTTCTATTCATTCCTTGTCAGAAAAAATAATGCAGAGTCGGAAAACAGAATGTTATCTTCTAATGTTCTTAGATTTAAATAATGTATCTCATTTCTATATGTGTCATAAAAAATATGTTCACCATCCGGTAAGAAATAGAGATTTTTTAATCCTTCTATTTCTTTTATAAATTCTCCAGGTCCAATCTTATCTGTATTTTTAAGATAAAGTGAAACATAATTTTCATTATTTTGTATTGTATAATAAAGTTTAAATTTGTATTTTGGATTTTGATAAATATTTAAAATTTTCTGTGAAGTAATAAGTAAGATTTTATTAAATCCATTTAGATCTATTTTGTAAATTATATTATCCTGATTATAAAAAATTTCATTATTATCTTCACTCCATATTATATCTACATTTGATTGAGATAAAAAATTTAATTTTTTTAGTGTAGATGAATTAAAATTGTATATATATAATTCCTTTTTTATTTCCATTTCATTATTGATTAAAATAGCGAGATTTTTTTTATTATGGGAAAGAGAAAGTAAATTTATATCAGATACAATATCATTAAAAAACGGTAATTTAAAAGTAGAAGATTGCCATTCATCTTCGGTTTTGGAAACTTTAAATATTTTGGATTCATTGATATTAGAGAGACCAGTGCAAAGAAAGGAGTTACTTGAAAGCCAACATACATTATTTATGGCTATCAATTTTTTTTCATCTGGATAAATTTTAATTGGTATTATATTATGAGTTTCAATTTCTATAATATAGCTCTGTTCTATTTCATCTGAAATCACTATATATCTATTTTCTGGCGATACACTTATAATTTTTAAATCAGGATTATCTAAAAAACTTATTTGCCAAAGAGAATTGGCTTTAATGTCATATAACCATATATCACCTTCTGTTTGCTGTGCAGATATAAAAAAGAGAGATGTTGGGATAGCAGAAATAGTTGATATTTTCTGGGCTTCAATAATTTCTTCTTTTAAAATAATTCTCTTTTTGGCACAGCTTGTAATTAGGGTTAGCAAAATAAAGTATATTAAGTAAATTTTTATTTTATATTTTGTTTGAACCATTTTATTGTTCGTATAAGTCCTTCATCAAGAGATACTTTTGGACTCCACTTTAGTTTTCTTTTCGCAAGTGTAATATCAGGTTGTCTTACTTTTGGGTCATCTTTGGGTAATGGCTTAAATACAATTTTGCTTTTGCTTTTTGTTAATTCTTTTATTTTTTTTGCAAATTCCAAAATTGTGAGTTCATCAGGATTTCCTATATTAACAGGTGTAGTTATTTTTGAAAATAACAATTTATAAATACCTTCAACAAGGTCAGAAATATAACAAAAGCTTCTTGTTTGCGACCCATCACCGTATACAGTTATTGGTTTATTTTTTAATGCTTGGGTAATGAAATTTGGAACAACCCGCCCATCTTGAAGTCTCATTCTTTCTCCATATGTATTAAATATGCGAACAATTCTGGTATCAATTTTGTGAACTCTATGATATGCCATTGTAATTGCTTCGGCATATCTTTTAGCTTCATCATAAACTCCACGTGGGCCAATAGGATTAACATTCCCCCAGTATGTTTCTGGTTGCGGGTGGACAGTTGGATCTCCATAAACCTCTGATGTGGAGGCAAGTAGAAATCTTGCTTTATGTGCCAGAGCTATTCCAAGGCAGATATATGTGCCAAGTGCTCCAACTTTTAAAGTTTGGATTGGTAACTTTGAATAATCAATTGGACTTGCCGGTGATGCAAAATGTAAAATATAATGAATTCGTTCTTTAAAAGTTATAGACTTTGTAATATTATGCTCAATAAATTCAAAATCTTTTTCATTAATAAGATGTTTTATATTATTAATATTTCCTGTAAGGAAATTATCTATTACAATTACTTTGAACCCCTTTTTCAAAAAGAATTCAGCAAGATGTGAACCAATAAATCCAGCACCACCTGTGATAAGCACTCTCTTTTTCATTTTAGCACCCTCTTAAAAAATAACTTTATTTTATAAAAGTAGAGTTTTAATAAATGAAGATTGTATTGTAGATATATATGTACATCAGCTTTACTTTTACCTGCATATCTTTTTTGAAACATATAAGGTATTTCAGAAACTTTCTTATGATTTCCCTTAACTAAAATTTCAAGTAGAATTTTAAATCCAATTGGATTTAATACAGCATTTTCTATAACTTTTCGCTTTAGACAGAAGAAACCTGCAAGTGGATCTTTAACTTTAACTAAAGGCTTTGCTAAAAATGTAGCAAAAACTGAAATAAATTTTCTTGGTAAAGGCCATTTTACTACACCACCACCTTCTATATACCTACTTGCTACAACAATATCAGAGTTTTTCTTAGTTTTGCTAATTAATTCCGGTATAACTTCTGGAGGATGTGAAAGGTCTGAATCCATTACAACCAATATGTTCCCTTTTGCATTTTTAAATCCTTCTATTACTGCACTACTTAAGCCTTTCTCTTTTGTTCGCAATATATATTTTATATTATAATCTTTTTCCATTTTTTTTACAATTTTATATGTTCCATCAGTGCTGTTATCATCAATAATAATAATTTCAAATTTCTCTTTTTTTAAAACTTTAGAGATTTTAGGTATTAATTTTTTTAAATTTTCACCTTCATTTAAAGCTGGCAATATAATTGATATCATTTGTAACAGAAGCTCCGTAAAATATAATTTAAATTATAAAAAATATTTTAATAAGTCAACATATTTTTATATTTTTAAGTAGGGACGTATATTATGAAAAGAAAAAGGTTGAAAAAATGGAAGACGGTGAGTATCTTTCCTGGCAATGATAAGAATATTAGTAGTTGAACAAT
>CAZSCZ010000240.1:0-2902 GCA_964605455.1 uncultured Spirochaetia bacterium | reverse complement strand
ATATAAATGAGGTTGATATAGCCTCGGATTTGAAATCTGCAAAAGTATATGTAAGTATATTTGGAATTGATGAAGAAAAAGCAAATGAAACATTTAATGGCTTGATTAATGCACTCAATTTTATTAAGTTTAAACTTTCAAAAAATACACGATTGAAATATATACCTAAAATCTCCTTTATACGAGATAGAAGTGTTGAAAGAGGTGTTAAAATTGTTGATAAATTAGAGAAACTAAAAAAAGAAAGGGGAAATAGTGATGTTGAAAGAGAAAAACATATATAAAAAAATATGGAACGAATTTAAAAATAATAATAATTTTCTTATAACTTCTCATATTAATCCTGATGGTGATGCGATCTGTAGTCAGATTCTTATCGCAAGTATTTTACGAAAAATGAATAAAAGATATAATATTATAATAGAAGACCCATTTCCTGAAAGGTTTAGATTTATATTGAATGATTATTATGAGATTGTTATTCCTGAACTTATAAATGTTCCGAAAGGAGTTGATTTTTTAACCCAATTACCTGAGAATTATTTTCCTGAAGTGATTTTAATAATAGATAGTGGTGGCACAGATAGATTAGGAGAATTTTCTAAATATTTTAATAAAGCCAATAAGATAATAAATATAGACCATCATACAGGTGATCGACATTTTAAAGGCACCATAAATTTAATAGATACAGAAGCATCTTCAACTGGAGAAATTATTTATGACTTGATGAAAATTAACAAATATAAAATTGATAAAGAAATTGCCACTTTAATCTATATCGCAATTGTGACTGATACAAGATTTTTTACGCAAGCAAATACAACTGCAAAAGTTCACAAAATAGCTTCATACCTTATTGAAAAAGGTATAGTTCCTGAAAAGATTTCATATCAACTTGAGGAAGTGCCACCTGAGACACTAAAAATATTTGGAAAAGTTTTAAGTAGGCTTAAATCTGAATTTGAAGGAAAACTGGTATGGAGCTATATTACAGAAAATGAATTGAAAAAGTGTAGAAGTAGAGATATTGATGGACTTGTAGAACTTTTACGCGGAACCACTGATACAAAGGTTGCTATTCTTTTTAAAGAACTTGAAAGAGATAGGATAAAGGTAAGTTTAAGAGGAAAACATAATTTTAATGTATTTAAAATTGCTTATCAGTTTGGTGGCGGTGGTCATATTCAAGCTGCAGGTTGTCTCATTAAGAGCAACCTTGATAAGGTGATAAAAATTATCCTGGATAAATTTAAAGAAATTATCAAATAATGAACGAACACACAACAGGAATAATAAATTTATATAAACCCTCAGGTTTAACCTGCGCGGAATTTATGAATTCAATTGTAAAGAAAAAATTTAACTTTAAAAAAATAGGATATTCAGGAACTTTGGATAAATTTGCAGAAGGTATTTTGCCTGTTCTTATAAATAAAGCTACAAAAATTGCTAAGTTCCTTGAAGCAGAAGATAAAGAATATATTGCCCAAATAAAATTCGGTATTCAAACTGATACACTTGATATTACAGGAAAAATTATAAAAGAATATACAGATTATGTTTTAGATTTTCCTAATGTTTTACTTACGCTTCAGAAATTTATAGGCGAGATTTATCAAACTCCACCTAAATATTCTGGAATAAAAATTCATGGGAAAAGAGCAAGTGACCTTGTCCGTGCTGGTAAAAATGTTCAATTGAAACCAAGAAAAATAAAAATTTATAATATTGAGTTGCTTTCATATGATATAGAAAAAAATCAGATCGAAATTAAAGTATCTTGTTCAAAAGGAACTTATATTAGAGCTCTTGCCAGAGATATTGGAAAAAATCTTAATACTGGTGCAATCGTGACTAAACTTGTGAGAAGTAAAAGCGGACTTTTTGATATTAAAGATGCTATAAAAAAAGAAGAATTGGAAAAAATTCAAGATATTACTCAAATAAAGATATTCACTATTAATGAAGTGCTTTCAAGGTATCCATCCCTTACTGTAAAATCTCAATATAAGCACTTTATCCTTAATGGAAAAAAATTGAATCGATTTATGTTTGTAGATTATGGCGAACCTATTATAGATGGTATTTATAGAGTTGTTGACCTTCAAAATAATCTTATCGCAATGGTTGAATATAAAAAAGAAAAATTTTGTTACCTTAGAGTTTTTAAATAATGAAAAAATTTAATATAAAAAATACAATTAATTTTACTGATTTTAAAAATAAAAAAGTGAATCTATGTATAGGAACATTTGATGCTTTACATAAAGGTCATTTAAAAATTTTGAAAGTTCTTGTGAAAGAATCAGAAAAAAATGGTATTTTAAGTGGAGTCATTACATTTAAGAATAGACCAAGACATTTACTTACTGGAGAAAATGATGGCGTGCTTAATCCTAATCCTAAAAGGATTGAAATGTTTGAAAATATAGGCATAAACTTATTAATCTTTATAAATTTTACAAAAAAATTTGCACAAATTTCACCAGATATGTTTATTAAAAAACTTACAGAATTGTTTATTATAAATAAAATAATCGTGGGTGAAGATTTTAGATTTGGTAAAGATAATAAAGGTGATATAACTTTATTGAAACATTTAGCAAAAATTTATGGATTCAGCTTAAAAATTGTGAAAAATTTATTATATAAAAATAAAAAGATCAGCACTTCTATAATAAAGAAATATATAAAATCAGGAAAAGTAGAAATAGCTGCAGAATTTTTGGGAAGATATTATTCTATAGAAGGAACCGTGGTAAAAGGTGAAGGACTTGGAAGAAATATTGGTTTCCCTACAGTTAATCTCAAGCCAATTTATCCTGAGCAGATTCTTCCAGAGAATGGAGTGTATCTTACAAAGATAAAGATTGAAAATAAAGAATATTATGGACTTACA
>CAZSCZ010000239.1:0-2921 GCA_964605455.1 uncultured Spirochaetia bacterium | reverse complement strand
TAAATAATAAGGAGGCATAATATAACAAATGATGAATATGTGAGGGATTTCGAATTAGCAATGCTGAATACTCCTTTGGTAAAACCTTCTCTGTTGACAACAAAACCTTACCGTATTGTGAAAAAGTAGATACTAAATCTTTTAAGTAGCGAATAGAAATCCCCTTTTGGCCAGTATCATGGTATGCGTTCCATGGGTTTAGACGAATAATGGTATAGGTATCTCCTACAGACAAACCATATTGGACTAAAATGGTCTTGTTAGGTGAGAATCTATTAGGATGTAAATAAGCCAATTCTTTGTATCCCCAAAGCCGTATTTCTTTCTTACCAAAACATCTTCTAAACTTTTCTGGCACGATAATATGATCAACAAATGGGACATAAGTAATTTGTTGATAAGTTGTTATCTCATCATCTTCATACATTATTGATGGAATGCGTAGAAAGAAAGAGGCTAAAGCTCCTCCCGTAGATCCAACTCCGATTATCAATTTGGGCCGTATTTTTAAGACCTTTAAGAATATTTTAAATATTGATTTTACGTATCCCAAAACCTTCAAAAATAAATTGTCATATTGAGCAGCTACTATTTCATATTTCAACTCACCTTGTTGAAATAGTCTTTCAATGTTTTTACAACTTCGTGCCAATATGATTATCTCATTTTTTTCAGATAATTCTTTTATTGCGTTTTTGAAAAAATGATAATGAGCTTGCGTCCATATGATAAAGATTATCTTCTTTTTTGAATTTTTATAAGTTATTTTTTCAGTTTTTGCCACAATTTAAATCCGGCTTTTGCTATTTTGAACTTTATGGGCTTATGAACCTTTTCAAACCTGCCATAATTTACTAATTTCCCTCCGAATTTTGCTTTAAATTCTCTCACTCCATAATCAACATTAGGTTTTCCTGCACCCATAAAATCAAAATAATCAATCTTATTCTCTGATCCCCACTCAATCGGTGCCCAGGTTGCCATTACACTGGGAAATAAGTTATTATGCTTTCGTGAGCCACATATATACAACTCGTAAATAGTCTTTTTTGAACAATTATAAGAGATTGGACAAACAATACCACCTATAATTTCTTCATTATACTTTATTACAAAAACTTTTGCTAAGGACTTTTTGACCAATATTCTCAGAATATTAAGAAAAAATTCTAATGGAGGAACAGGTTTTTTAATATGCGTAGAATAATAAAATGATAAAATTTTATAAAACTCTATTACGTCATTTTCATCTTCGGTATTTAATATCTCAACATTTTTTTTCTCTCTCACCCTTCTAATCTGTCTACGTTTACTTGGACTCAAGTTTGAAAACAATCTATTTTTTCCTATAGATAAATCGATTATAAAGTTTAAATGCTCACTATATTGATATCCATAGTGAGTAAAAACATCAATATTATCTGAAACATCCCATAAGTTTCTGACTTGAGTAAATATAGCCTTTTGCCCCCCAATCTTATTATATTTATTTAAAATTAAACTCAGAACTTGCCTATTGTTATTTTTTATCAATGGACCTCCCCAAACAATAGCTCTTGCAGTTAAATTACCAACTGTCCCCCTATATTCTCGTTGAATAACAGAGAGTAAAATTCCCAAAATTTCATTATCTTCACTTACAACTGCTAGAAAAACTGGCTCATAATTTTTTGTATTTCTATAGACTTCATACATCTCTGGTGTTTGGAAGATATTGCCATTGGGATGATGGTAGACAAAATTAGACCATTTTAGATGATCTATAGTATAAAGCACTTTCATTGAATTATTTACTAAGTAGCTGAATCAATAGCTTACTTCAATGAATACCCATTAGATTGGATTCTTTGAATTGTAGCTAAGTATATGTATTAATTATCTTTTATAATTTTATTTATTTTTGTTTTTATCAAATTACGGATGTGTTTACTTATATACTCAGTATACCAAGCCATTCCTTCGTTCCATCTGTCTGGATGGGATAAAATATACAAATTAGGATATTTTTCTTGAGCAATTAAATTGATTAATTCATCAGTCTTTTTTATATTTATATTAATTGCTGTGGGAGAACAAGGAAAATCACGTTTGATATAATTACCACTACTCCAATTACCTCCAGAATCTGAAATATAAACAATCTTTGTAAAATCAATGGAGAGATATCCTTCACCTATTATTCCAAAATCCTTAAAATTATAATATTTCCATAATTTTTTGTTATCCCATCTCGATAACGTGCTACCATGCATGCAAATAGTTTTGATATCAGCAATTTCTCTAATTTTCTCTAAATTTTTTTTGAACAAATTAATTGCCTTTTTTAAATCTCCTTTAGAATCAGCCAATTCCTCATAATGATATCCGATTTCATAACCTAATTCTTCTATTTTGGATATAATTCCTGGATGGAATACTTTTTTCTTAATTCTAAAGAAAAAAGTAGAATTTATCCCATATTTTTTTTCAATATTGGCAATCTTTAATGCATTAGCTGGTTTTTTGTCTACGTCATGTCTAAGTATTATAAACTTTTCTTTTGGTTTTTTTATAAGATAATCTTTAAATGAAAATAAATCATAATCAGAATTTCTCATTATATCACAAAGCTCTTCATATTTTTGTAATGTAAAATCCTTAATTGCTTATAGCTCCTCTCTTAAAAGCGTGTTTCCTTTTTTCGGGGTTAAAAATAAACTGAAATCCTTCAAGTATTGCACCTATTGAAGGTAGTGGATCAAAAATGGAGATAATATCATAAGTTTGCTTTTTATCGAATATTTTAATAAACTCTTTAAAATCTTTGGTTATATTCTTACTTTTAATTAACCATAACAAGTCTCCCAATAATAACCATCTAGCCTTTACCCCAATTTTATATGTATCAACTTTTTTTACATCTTTACCCTTGGTCAATTGAT
>CAZSCZ010000238.1:0-2933 GCA_964605455.1 uncultured Spirochaetia bacterium | reverse complement strand
CTGGAATGGGAGATAAAGCTAAAACTGAGCAGAGAGTAGCAGAAGCAATCAAAAAACACTATCCCGATGCTTTATTTGTTGGTTTTGTAGATGGAATTGGATGGTATGTAAGGAGAGGAGATTTGAAAAGAATGGTTAAAGCGTATGATTTTGTGTTCACTTTTAGAACAGATGAACTTAACAAATTTAAAAAGCTGTTAAAAAAAGTGATGGAGGGTAATGAAAATGCCAAAAATAGATTTTAAACATGACGGGATAGGACATTTTTTATCGGATAATTTTTTTAAAATCCCTATTTATCAAAGATCATTTGCTTGGCATAAGGAAAATGTCAGAGAATTATTTGATGATATCACTAATTCATATCCTAATGAATATTTCATAGGAACAATAGTAGTAACAGATAAAGGAGATTATTTAGAAATCGTAGATGGGCAACAAAGGTTGGTTACAATAAGTTTATTTTTTATTGCTGTTCGGGATTTTCTTAAGGAAATAGGAGAGACCAAAAAAGCAGATGTGATTGAAAATGAATTCCTTGTAAAAGAAAGTTATAGAGAAGAAGAAAGAAAACAAAGGTTAATCCTGAATAATATAGATAATGATTTTTATAGCAGAATTTTAATAGAAGGTAAAAAGTTTGAACCTACTAGAGCCTCTCATGAAAGGTTGATAGAGGCATATGATTTTCTAAAAAGTTTTATTATGAATAAATATAACAGTGAAGGACTGAATGGAATTTTAGATCTTACTGATTTCATAAAAGATAAACTTTTGGTAATAATTGTTACAGTATCTGATGATGTAAATGCCTTTACAGTATTTGAGACATTAAATGATAGAGGATTAATTTTATCACAAACTGATTTGATCAAAAATTATTTGTTCAACAAGGCATCTGATAGGATATCTGAAGCTCAAGACAAATGGACTAGATTTACTGGGGCTATCGAATCAGGAATAAGTGAGGAAGAAATTTTGAATTACATAAGATACTGCTGGTCTTCAAAGCACGGCCTAACTCGTGAAAAAGAGCTTTATAAAAATATAAAAGAAAAAATAAAGAATAAAAATCAAGTTATTACACTTCTTAGCAATTTAGAAAAAAATTCTGAGATCTATCTTGCAATTTTAAATCCAAATCACCCTTTTTGGAGCAATTTCCCTCCTGAATGTTCAGAATATATAGGAGAATTATTAGAATTAAGGTTAATTCAAAATAGACCTCTTTTAATTGCAATACTTGAAATATGGAAAGAAAAACCTGAAGAAGTGAAAAAAGCTTTAAAACTTATAGTATCTTGGTCGGTTAGAAATCTTATAACAGGTGCGATTGGCTCAGGCACCCTTGAGAAAGAATTTTCAAGACAAGCCAAGCTTATTAATGAAGGAAAAATAAGCAATGCAAAAGAGTTACTAAATTCTGTAAGGAATCTAATACCTACAGACGAACAATTCCAAAAAGCCTTTGAAATTGCTTCAGTTTCTAAAGCTTACATTGCTCGCTATTATTTAAGAAAAATAGAACAAGCCTGTAGAACCACTCTTGAATTAGAACCTATTAAAAACCCAGAGAAAGTGAACCTCGAACATATACTACCAGAAAATCCAACAGATTTACAAAAAGATTGGCCAAGTTTTGATGAAAATTTACATAAAACTTATTATCGTAGAATCGGAAATCTTACTCTTTTAGATAAAAAAATGAATAGTGATATAGGAAATGGTCCATTTAAAGGAAAAAAGGAAGTTTACAAGGACTCTGAGTTAATAATAACTAAAAAGATTGAAGAATATAACGATTGGACCACTTCTGAAATAGAAAAACGTCAAAAAGAATTCGCAAAAAAGGCGGTGAAAATATGGGATCTAAAAATATAGATGATTTCATTAACAAAGTGATACAAGGAGATGCGATAGAAATAATGCGACAAATTCCAGATAACTCAGTAGATATGACCTTCGCCGATCCACCATTTAATTTAGGTAAAAAATACAACAGCTATTATGATAAAAAAGATGTGAATGAATATATAGAATGGTGCAAGTTGTGGTTAAAGGAAATGGTTAGAATTACTAAACCAACAGGCTCAATATTTGTGCACAATATCCCAAGATGGCTTATCTACTTTGCGTCATATCTTAACGAAATAGCTCATTTTAGACACTGGATAGCATGGAATGCGATGGGTGCACCGGTGGGAAAAACACTCTTGCCGAACCATTACGGCATTTTGTGGTATACAAAACAGCCAAAAGGATTCAAATTTTATGATATTCGTGGAATGCATCCAAGATGTAGAAAGTGTGGGATCATCCTGCAAGACTATGGAGGGAAGAAAAATCAAATGCACCCATATGGACCTTTAATTTCTGATGTCTGGACGGATATTCATAGAATAAGACATAAAAAAAGAAGAGACGAACACCCTTGCCAATTGCCAATTCCGTTATTGGAAAGATTAATTTTAATGACCACTGATGAAGGAGACATTGTTCTTGATCCCTTTGTTGGAACTGGGACAACAGCGATTGCTGCGAAAAGATTAGGAAGGAAATATATAGCCATTGATATAGACCTTAAATATGTGGAAATAACAAAGAAAAAATTAAGATCTACTAAGCCTACTAAAATTAATGGTTGTTATGTAAGTATATATTTGGGGAAAATAATTACAATTAGAGATAAAGATTGGGGGAAAATAAAAAAAGCATTTATAATTCCTTCAGATCCAAAAGAAGTAGAAAAAAATGAAGTAAAACTTAAAAAACATCCTGAAATTCCTTCATTATTTGAATATTATGAAGAAAATAATCATGCCTAAAATCTATGCAATGGAAGGCACTCTGTAGTGCTTTGATTTGTCCTTTAGTCATTTAACAGATGAATATGTTAGCTCATTTGCACTTGCTTAAAATCTTTGTTATGCTTA
>CAZSCZ010000237.1:0-2941 GCA_964605455.1 uncultured Spirochaetia bacterium | reverse complement strand
TGCACCTGGAATGAGTTATCTCAACCCCGGTGGGACGTTTCATAGACGGTGCACAACTTTGTTAATTTTTTAATGGAATTTTAAAAGAGAAAAGAGAAAAAGGAAATAAGAAAATATTAAAATTTAAACTAACATTAAAAAATGATATTCCAGTGCCAGCAAGTGTCTGAGCACCTATAAAATTTGAATTAGAATAAGTGCCATTTAAAAACTATACTTTATCTCTATACTTAATGAGTCATATTCTTTCCACTCTTTTAATAACATCTTTTCGCCTTTTGTATCTATCTCATTTAAAGCGAAAGTTAACTTTAAATCATCTAATGGCAAGATTGATATTGATTGATTCAGCATTATCTCATAATTTTCCTTAAAATTATACTTGCGATTAAATCCAAGTATGTTTCTACTTTCTATCTCAACATACTCATCAAAAAATGTATCTTTTAAAGATAAAATAATATAATCTTCAAGATAATCCTTTCCCCTTACAAAAGGCAAACCATAACTATATTGTAGATTCAAATAAAATCCTGATTCAAAATTATAATCAATCCCTGTTATGTAATTTGCATACGGTTTTTTACTAATTATCTTAATGTAATCTGTGACAGTTGGTGAAATAATTTCTGTTTTAATTTCGTCATATTTATATATTCCAATTTCGCCCCAGAATCCTATCCCCTGAACACTTGTTGTCCAGTCAAATGTATATACTTTCATATATGGATAAAACATTTCAGTTGTAACTTTAAATTGATTTGTTCCTGATAATGAATAAACAACACTTCTTACCTGGGGCAAATAATCATATCCTTCAAAATAACCTGTTGAGAAATCCACATTCAGTAAAGAAAATTTTAATTTTATTGCCTTGCCATTTCCTTTATAATCTATATCTGGTTTATTACTAATAGAATTAAACCCAACAACACTTACTTCCTGCATAGTAAAACCTGATTTACTCATTAATGGAAACTCTTCTGGCATTTTCGCAGGGATAAATTGGGGAATCCAGATAAGATATAATTTGATACTTTTATAAAAATAGTTTACATTAAAAGCAATAATTGGGATTTTTTCACCTATACTTAATGGATTGGAATAATCATCAGGAGTTAAAACTGAGCTTGGATGAATCCCATCTGCTGTTCCCCACTCAAAATATTGTTTCCCTATTTTTAATTTTAGGTTATCTATGAATAAATCTCTAAACTGTACCCACACTTCCCAGGGAATTATTTCATAACACATTATTTTATTTGTTAAATCATTATCCTTCATTCTTATTTGGAACCTTACTTTTAGTTTTGTTGTTTCATCTTCAGATTCATTTATTCCATATATATCAAGCAGGTGAAAATTATCACTTGCCAATTGCCAGTGTGGATGAAATATATACCACATTTCAGAAAATTTTATTTCGCCATTTATATCAAATTCAGCACACAAAAAATTATTTAACATTATTACTGCAATAAGTAAAAGCAATATCTTCCTCATCTTTTTTCTCCTCCTGGTAAAGTTTTTTGTAGTGAACAGGTATGCCTATCCATTACTGACTTTATTAAAAACTGTTCTTATTGAATTTTTTGTCCGGGATATTAATATTTATTTTAACTTTTTTAATAATTGATTCTGTTTTTGTATCATTTTTTACACTTTTCATTATTGTAGTAAAAGGCACATAAAATCCTTTCACTTTTTTATAATCTTTTTGAATCATAAATTTTATCAGTTTATTATTTCTATAAAAATCTACTTTTCTTAAAGTAAAATCATCTTTTTTAATATATGCTATTAATTTGTTATAACTTATATCTTTCTTAACAGGTGTAAGTTGAAGCACATAACATTTATTACCATCAAACTTTTTTTCTTTTATAATTTTTGATTTAAAATCCTTTTCCAGCGAGGACATCATTGATATATCTTCATAAGAAAAATCACTACCCTGCATTTTTGATTTTTTTGCAGATGATGCAATTCTTCTTACTCTTCCTGTTTTAGAAAAGTATGCCCATATATCGCCACCTTTTAAAAATAAGAACTTATCACCCTTTACTCTTGCAGGTTTTACATACTCAAAAAGGATTTTCTCATTTTTACCTTTTGACCAGGATTTTACCTCAAATACTCTCTTTTTCCCTGTGTATGTATAAACTATCTGTTTTGTTAATGAATACATTGTATCAGGTGAAGATATATCAATTGATTTTTTTAAAATTTCTTGTGGAGAAAGTTTCACTTCATTAGCATAAAGATTGACAACACCAAAAGCCATTAAAAACACAAACAATTTTTTCATTTTGCACCTCCTCAGTTTTTCTCAAATAATTTTATTATTGCAGGCAAAAAGATAGCACTTAAAATCAGAAGGAAACCAATCCCTGCAAACAATGTGATTCCCATTTGCTGATAACCTACCATTCTTGAAAATGCAAGTGAACCAAATGCCACCATTGTAGTAATTGAAGTTAAAACAATTGCTTTTCCTGTTGTTCGTAATACAAGTGGTAATGAGTTCTTTCCTTCTATTCTGTATCTATGTATAATATGAACGGCATCATCTATTCCAATACCAATTATAAGTGGCACCACCATTATTGTCATATATGTCAATTGAAAATCAGTAATAACTAAAAAAGCAAGGGTCCATATACTTCCAATTATTAATGGCAAAAGAGAGATTAAAGCAAACTTCAAATTTTTAAAATCTATTAATACAATTAAAAATATCACAACAAGAGCAAGTAAAGTTGCAATTGCACCACTCTCCTTTGTATATTGTATTAAAAGATACATAAACACAGGCATTCCTGTTGCTTTTTTTGAAACTTTTGTCACATCTTCCAGAAATTTACTATCGTATATCTCCTTCCATACATCTTTAGCCGGATAAACTGAAACTAAATACTTTTTTCCATCTTTACTTAAGTAT
>CAZSCZ010000236.1:0-2956 GCA_964605455.1 uncultured Spirochaetia bacterium | reverse complement strand
GCAAAGGTCGAAGATAATCAAATAGTAGTGACATATGAAATTCCAAAAGGTTATATTAAATATCCTCATATTTCTCCGGGAGGGCCTTATTCAGAACATTTATGGGATTGGGATTCTTTTTGGACTACCAAAGCATTACTGGGTATAATTAATAAAACAAAATATTTACAAAAGAAAAAACAATTACAAAATGAATTATTTTAATATTCAAAAGGAGCATAAAAATATTTTTTTTATTATCAAGGAAAAGATGGGAGTATTCCAATTTTAATTAAAGAAGAAAATAAAGATTGGTTTTCTTCAACAAAAAATAAAAATACTAATATGGCAAAACCTGTAATGGGATAATTTTGTAATTTACTTTATAAAAATGTCGCATTAACAAAAGACGAATCATTTAAATTTATAAAAGGGCTTGATTACTTTTATAATTGTTATAATGAAAGATATTTACATAAAAACACAGGTTTATATTTGTGGGCAAATGATGTTGCAATCGGTGTTTATGATGATCCTGCCACATGGGGACGACCGAGTTTTTCTTCTGCTAATATCTTCTTAAATTCTTTAATGTATATTGACCTAAAAGAAGCATCTTTTTTTGCAGATAAACTTGGCAAAAAAAGTATTTCTAAAAAATTTCTAAAAAATGCAATAGAAATTAAAAATAAAATTCAAGAATATTGTTGGAATGAACGTGACAGAATCTTTTACTCAATAGATATTCAATGTAGGCAAAATTTGGTTAAAATTCGGTATAATATTATAATAAATAAAAATTTATATCCATTTTGGAATGCCTTGCAAATAAAAATAATATCTTGGGTATCATTTATGCCAATTTGGGCAGGAATAGCGACAAGGAAACAAGCAAAAATAATGATTACAAAAAATTTATTAGATAAAAATAAATTTTGGTCGAATTATGGAATACGTTCTCTTTCAGCAGATGAAAAAATGTATTCACCTGAGATAGTAAGAAATAATCCAAGTAACTGGCTTGGCCCTATTTGGATAATCTCCAATTATATAATTTGGACCGGTTTAATAAAATATAATTTTAAATATGAAGCAAATAAATTAGCTGATAATATCCTAAATTTATTAAATAATGATTATAAAATAAATTCTGTTTTCCATGAATAATATAGTCCAAATACAGGAAAGGGTATATCAGGACCAGCGTTTTTAAATTGGAATTTGTTAGCTTGTTTAATGGAAAAAAAGCAATAATATTGGATTATTGGTTTTTATTATTCTCACTACTTCACTCACTGCATATTTCGGCGGTACTATTATCATAATGTGTTTATGATCTATATCCGTTTTCACTTCGCACTAGACAAATAGTCTTGGAAGGGATTCCCTGTAGGGAGGGTAAATTATTCCTTTCTCTGTGATGATCGCGGTGATTAATTGATGATCGGTCACGTCAAAAGCCGGATTATAAACTTTTACCCCTTCCGGTGCTATCGGTTTTGCATACCATTTACGAGTTACTTCTTCCGACGGCCGTTTTTCTATAGTGATTTCCTTTCCTGTAGGACAGGACATATCTATAGTAGAAATAGGTGCAGCCACATAAAAAGGTATGCCGTAATATCGTGCAAGAATAGCCACGCCGGAAGTCCCGATTTTATTGGCAGTGTCGCCGTTGACTGCTATACGGTCGCATCCCACAATGACGGCATTGACCCATCCCTGTTCCATCACGATGGACGCCATACCGTCACAGATAAGTGTAACGTCGATCCCAGCCTGCATGAGCTCCCAAGTTGTAAGCCGGGCGCCCTGCAGAAGAGGCCTGCTTTCATCGGCAAAAACCCTGAAAGTATATCCCCGTTCGGCGCCCAGGTATAGCGGCGCTAGAGCTGTGCCGTAGCTGGCGGTGGCAATGGTGCCGGCATTACAGTGAGTGAGAATACCCATTCCGTCTTTGAGCAGGGTAAGGGCATTCTCTCCGATGCTTCTGCAAACTTTTTCATCTTCGGCAGCTATTGCGTCGGCTTCTTCTTTTAGAGCTTGCTTGATGTCGGGGACCGATTTATCTTTTTCCACCTGTATTCGGTGATCCAGGCGGTTAAGAGCCCAGAAAAGATTAACTGCTGTTGGGCGGGATGAAGCAAGGTACTTTTTTATTTTAAGGAATTTGGCATAAAGCTGGTTATAGTCTGCAGCATTGAAATGAAGTACTCCCAAATATGCGCCGTAAGCAGCGGCAATTCCTATGGCGGGTGCTCCTCTAACTTTCAATTCATAGATTGCATTAAAAATTGAATGCGGGTCTTTAAGCTTTATATATTTGGTTTCATTGGGAAGAAGGGTCTGGTCAAGTATTATAAGTTCATCTCCCCTATCGTTGAGACGTACAGAACATATTGTTTTCACATTAGCCAGAGGTCACCTCCTATTATTTCTTTCCATGGGAAAAGATCCGGCGGCAGCATCATTGGAGTGTCCCTATCTACATTCACAAATAGTGTACTCATGCCTGCAATTTTACTATATATTTACCCCTTTATTCAATGATTTTGACATTTTAAAGTCCGACAGATTCCTAGCTGTAAAATAGCGGGATTATAAAAAGCATATAAAGAAATATTAAACTTTCTGCATAAGACTTTTCAGTAAAATCCGGCGCTATCTATTTATTAATACCAAGCGTACTTTCCTCAAAAACAATACCTTCAAAGTTTGATTCAGTATCAAATCCCATTTCCGTTTTTGCGCATATAAACAAACTTGTTTGTTTTTATAGTCGTTTTTCGAGTTTACATAACTAAATTTTCTATCTTGCAATGAACCTGTTTTTTTCCCTAAAACCCATGAGGCAGATTTTGTTTTCGAAAGTGCTTTGCTGTTGTAATAGGAGAAAGGATAATTAACATTAGAAGAACTACAATATTTCGCCTTGTTTTCTTCACAAGTTATGATGCTTTTTAAATTATAATTTAGG
>CAZSCZ010000235.1:0-2964 GCA_964605455.1 uncultured Spirochaetia bacterium | reverse complement strand
TAATATAAAGGGGTCTATCCGTGCTTTTTGTGAAATTAATGAAAAAATGTTTTTCTGAATATTTGCAAAAAAAGAACGACCGGCGGGTATAAATATCTGCGTTCTGTTTAGATTCATTAAATTTTCTTTCTTCAATTTTTCATCTATATACTTTCGTAAAAGTAATATATAATCTTTTCTTTGAGAAATATCTTTTTTATTTTCTTCATTATACTGTTTTATGTCATCAATTATTTTATCAACTATATTATTATAGTTAATTAATATTTCTTCATTATTGTCCTCTCTTTTTATTTCCATAAAGTAATCATTATATTCATATCTTATTAAAAATTCGCCCTTAGACCATGATATAATATGAAAATATTCCTTAAATTTCGTTTGAAGATTCAAAACAAAATCTTTTGTTGTTTTGTTAGAAATTACAACATCTAATAAATTTTCAAAAACAGACTTAAAAAAAAAGAAAAGTTTAATAGTTACACTTTTTCCTGTTGCCTGTTCCCCTATAAGTATGTTTATATTTTTAGTTTCTATCTCTAATTCTCTTATTCCAGCAAAATTTTTTATGTATAATTTTTCCTGCATAATATTTATTTTCCTTAAATTTATTACTTATTAAATTTATCGTCAATTACAAATATTTATCAACTTGATATTATTATCTAAAAATTAAAAGTCAACCTAATATCTCCTTGTCCTCGTATGTTAAAATACTTTAATTATTCTCTATACTAAAAATCTTTTCTATTTCTTCTTTCAATACTTGTGACATTGTATTCAAAGTATCAAGTATCTCTTCAAGATTAGATTTTTGGTCATTTGCCTTTTCTTTAAAATCAAAAATAAGTTTTTCTGAATATAAAAATCTAAAAAATTGGATTATCAGTAAATTAAATACCTCAGAGGTTAATCTTATATTATCTAAATTTCCGCTTTCAAAAGGAAAAAATTTATCCAATAATTTCTTAGGGATTGGTTGTATTCTCTCCAATCTAACAATACTATGCTCCCTTAAACCATCCTCACTTTTAGGCAAAAAGAAAGCAGAAGGGTGTTTGAAAGTTGTAACTTCATAAATATATTTTTGTTCATCTAAAGTTTTATATTTTGAAAAATCAATTGAAAATATGGGTGCACATAAATATGTTTCTTCTCCATACATAAAATTTTCAAGGCGTGTAAGATATTTGGGCAATAATATTACAGGTCTTAATTTTCCTTTTAAAATAAATAAATTTTCATCTTTGCGTAACGATATACCTTGAACATCTTTTATAGGAATGTGTAAATTATTTAAATCACTTATCTTTTTTATTTTCTTTATCTTAAATTTATCAGTAAGTGGCAATTTTGCCGGTTCTAATAATAGCGGTTCTATTGTTGGAAAGTAGATTAAAGAATAATATATGGTTCCTGGCGGAAAATCATTCGCTTCTTTAGATTTAATAATTTCATACCATTTATCTATTAATGGAGTTACTGCTTCATTTACAAATTTATCAAACTTTTCATTAAGTTCATTATAAATTTCATCCAAGAACGATTTCTCCTTTTATATTTATTGGTTTAATTTCAGCATCTATACCATTTTTATTATATAATCTGTCAGCTAATGGCTTAAATTCAATATCTTTTTTTAATAAACTGGATAATTTTTTCTTTATATCTTTCAATTTTTTCTTTGTCTCTTTTGATAAAGTTACATCATTAGGAATAAAAATTTCTTCATCTTTCACTTTGGTAAAATCCAAATATTCCCCACGTTTTGCATTTTTCATTGGCTCTGTTTCAAAATAGACATAATCAAGCAATTCCTTAATATCCATATTCCCAAAACTTTTTACAATTCTTGATATAAGTGATAAAATATATCTTTTTTCAGTAGTATTTGCAATTATTCTATTATAAATTTCAGACATTTGAATTATTTTTATAATATTGCCTGTATTAGTATAAACATTGTCAATATCAATATTATTTTTTTTACAATAATCATAAATTTCAAGGGGAATAGGGCCATAATGATAAAATCTCCACTTTAAATTTGTTAATCGCTTCTTTCTATATTTAAAATATTCTACTTCTATTAAATATAGTAATTTAATAATCCTAGTTATATTTATTGGCATTTTGTTTTCTTTGAGTTGATTTTCTATTTCAGCAAGAATTACTTTTAATTCCATATCTAATAATATATATCGGAAAAATTTAATTTCAATAAAAATCTTACTCCCTCACTTTTGTTTCCATATATCCTGATTTATAGGCATTGTAATATTCAAGTATTAAATGTTTCCTTAAATATTTTCCATACTTTTCTTTATCCTGCTTTTTTATTATTGGAAATGTCTCCATTATGTAATCTACATCTTCTCTTTCTATACCATACAATATAAAAAATAAAGCATCTAATTGCGATTGTAAATGTATCCGCTCTTTCTCATCCCATAAAAACGGCTCTCCTTTATATCCTAAGTAGTGTAAAATAAAATTGATAATTAATGGTATAATTATTATTATATTATTCCACCTCTGCAATTTAAACCTTCTCCTTCTATTCTGGATTACAAATCCCTTCTGCTTCATTACAAATCAACTCATAATAAAGAACTCCTACCTATCAAAAGACGTAAATCCTCTACTTCTCCACCACCTTCATTATCCTGCCCTTTCTGTAACGCTCCTTCGGCTTTCATCTATCTTAACAACGGTGGTAAAGGCCAATTCAAATGCAAAGTCTGTCATAATACCTTCTGCTCTCCTTCTAAAAAATCTTTATCCTTTCGTTGCCCTCATTGCTTCTCCACTTTATCTGTTTACAAAATTAGAACCAATTTTATTGTCCTAAAATGCAAAAACAATAATTGCAAATTCTACCGCAAAAACCTTTCTAACCTCTCCCCTTTTCTAATTCCTTTATCCATATCTCTAATTCTACCGTTGCTGATGAAACTTATATAA
>CAZSCZ010000234.1:0-2968 GCA_964605455.1 uncultured Spirochaetia bacterium | reverse complement strand
AATTTAATATACCGCCTTTCTTTTTTCAATACCTTTTCCATTTTTCATAATATACATCCCCATTCCCATGGATAAAAAATCTTGTATATATAAATCCACCCTCCGTCCCCCTTTCCTCTTATGATGGCAACTATAATTAACAAAATTACAGGATATTGACAGATAGAGTGGAATATGTTATATTATTTGAAAATCAGAGTAAAAAGGAGGATATCAATGAAAAAAGGTATACATCCTGAATATACAGACGCAATAATAAAGTGTGCATGTGGAAATGTTATAAAAACACGCTCAACAGTTAAAGAAATAAGAGTTGAAATCTGTTCAGCCTGTCATCCCTTCTATACCGGTAAGAAGAAATTAGTAGATACAGGTGGAAGAATTGAGAAGTTCAAAAAGAAATATAATCTTTAAAATATTAAATTAAAGCTGTAAGGAGAATTCTGTTATGAATAAACAAGAAGAAAAAATAGAACATGAGGATGAAATTTCATTGTCAGATATAATCAAACTTTTATATAAATACAAAAAGTTTTTAATAATCTTCTTTATAATCTCTTTTGCATTACTCACTGTCATACTATTTATAGGAAATACTGGAAAAAGGCATAAATGGGAGATTATTTCAATATTGGAATATGCAAAATTCCAGGATAATTATGTTTATACTCCCCAGGAACTTCATAAAGTAATAACTTCAGGTTTTATGTTAAAAACTTGTATAAAAAAATTTGGAAAAGAGGAAATATATAAACTAATTACAGGTGAAGATTTAACAGATGAAGAAGAAAAAAACTGGAATGAAATTTTAATTGATTTATGCAAACTTTGGGAAGAAAATATAGAATTAAAAGATGCAAATCTTGTGCTTACCACAAAATATATTCAGACGGGAGTAAAGGTTAATGAATATATAGCAGAATTTATTACTGAAATGCAAAATAAAAAGCTGGAAGAATTAAGAGCAAAGTATATAGAAGAACTAAATAAAATAGTTAAAATGGCAAGTAAAAGTATATCAAAGTCCCAAATTCTTCTATCATCTCCAACCCTACCTTCATATAGAAATGCCCAAATTATTTTAAAAGCTTCGGCAAATTTACCAACAATAGAAAAAAGAACATCAAGAAAGCTTATTTTAATTATAGGGGCTGTTATAATTATATTTATTGAAATAATTCTGGTATTTATAATAGAAGGCTTAAGAAAAATTGACTGGAAAGAAATAAAACAAAATGCAAAAGAGAGAGAGCCTTTTAATCCTTAAAAGACTTTTTAAATATTATCTTCCCTACACACCCAGAATTTTGCTCGGTATCCTCGCTATAACTTTGTTAACTCAATGTGATATAATTTCCACCTTAATTATAAAGAAAATTATTGAAATATTTGATATGGTTGGTTCTCAGATTACACAAAATCAGCCTCTTAAGTTCTATTTTTCAATACCATTTGTGTTTTCTAAAACCTTTATTGGAAAGCATGAAATATTTCTCTTAATGCTTATTCTTGGTTTGCTTGCCTTTATAAACATCTTTATAAAAGGTATTTTTGTATATGGAAAAGAATACACATTAAATTCAGCAAATCAAAAGACATTAAGAGCTATAAGAATGGATATATTTTCAAATCTTCTTTTTACTCCTCTATCTTTCTATGAAAGAAATCAGACAGGAGATATTATAGCAAAGGTCACAAATGATGTTGCAGTCCTGGAAGGCACTTTAATGAAATTTATACAAATTATAACAAATGTTATTCAAACTGTTTTCTTCCTGGGGTATATGGTCTATTTAAACTGGAAACTTACTTTAATTTCAATGGTAATGGCTCCTGTAACTGGTTTAATATTAAAAAAATTTGCTATCCCTATAAGGAATGCAAGTAAAAAAATAGTTGAAAATATATCAGAGATCACTGCTTTTCTGGCAGAAAATATATCCGGTATAAAAATAATAAAATTGTTTACCCGTGAAGAACTTGAAAAACAGAGATTTGCCAGATTAACAAAGGACACATATTCAAGAACAATAAAAGCTATTAGATTGATTGCTTTTCAAAAACCAGTAAATGAACTTTTAAGCACACTTGGAACTCTGGGTATAATACTATTTGCTGGTTATCAACTTTTAAATCATCAAATAACTCTTGCTGAATTTGGTCAATTTACTGCAGTGGCTTTAATGGTTTATAAACCTTTAAAAGGTTTAGGAGAAATAAATGTTGCTTTTCAAAGAGCAGTTGCTTCTGGGAAGAGAATCTTTGAATTAATGGACCAGAAGAAAGAAAGAGGCTATTTTTCTGGTAAAATATTAAAAGAAATAAAAGGAAAAGTTGAATTTAAAAATGTATGTTTTAAATATATAAAAGGAAAGCCTGTATTAAAAAACATTAATTTAACTGCCAATCCAGGAGAAATAATAGCTCTTGTGGGTCCCAGTGGAAGTGGGAAATCTACTCTTGTAAATCTTATTCCAAGATTTTATGAACCTCAAAAGGGTAAAGTTTTAATTGATGGAATTAATATAAAAAATATTAATATAACAAGTTTAAGAAAATATATTGGTATGGTTCCCCAGGAAACAATTTTGTTTAGCGGCACAATAAAGGAGAATATTGCTTATGGAAAACCCGATGCTACACTGGATGAAATTATAACTGCTGCTAAAAATGCAAATGCACATAATTTTATAATGAGATTAAAAAATAAATATGACACCCATGTTGGAGAAAGGGGAGTAAAGTTATCCGGGGGAGAAAAACAGAGAATCTCAATTGCAAGAGCAATACTTAAAAATCCTAAAATTTTAATTTTAGATGAAGCTACATCTTCACTGGATACAGAATCAGAAAGACTTGTGCAGGAAGCACTTTCATTTTTAATGAAAGGAAAAACTACTTTTGTGATAGCTCATAGACTTTCTACAGTGGTAAATGCTGATAAAATTATTGTAATTGAAAATGGAAG
>CAZSCZ010000233.1:0-2982 GCA_964605455.1 uncultured Spirochaetia bacterium | reverse complement strand
CATAGATGTTGTCTGCGTCTCCAAATATCATCCCAATCATCTGTTGAACAGCAAACTATATCAATTTTTTTCATTTTTATTTAACACGGTTTTATAAACATCCAAATAATCATCAGCGATTTTCGCCCAACTAAACCTATCTTCTACTATTTCTCTTCCATTATGACCTAAAGAAAGTTGAAGCTTTTTATCCTTTAATAATAACTCTATTTTATTAGCCAACTTCTCAGGATTTTCAGACTCAACCAATAAACCATTAAAGTTATCCTTAACTAACTCAGGTACACCATCAACTGACGTTGCTATTATTGCTTTAGAAGCTGACATTGCTTCCAAATTAACGATGCCTTGGGGTTCTTTACGGGATGGCAATACAAAAAATTCACATCCATTAAATAATCTAACTGTCTTTTTTCTATCACTATATCCAATTAAATGTATTCTTTCATTGAGGTTTAATTCTTTTATCAAATTTTCATATTTCTTTTTCTCTGGACCATCTCCTGCGATTATTAAATCCACATCACCAATCTTATCTGCTATAAATGAAAATGCTTTAATCAGAATATCGAAACCTTTTTTGTAAACAAATCTGCCAATTGAAAATATATAAGGTCTTCTGTGAGAATAAGAATCTTTATCATTAAATTCCTTTAGATTCACACCATTATAAATAGCTAAAGTTTTCTTATTATTAGAGGATATAAATTTCTTTACATCTTTATCTATTAGGCTTTGTGAGCAAGCTGTAATAAAATCAGCTCTTTTTAAAAGTCTAGACAAGGTCCATCTCATCAGTTTTGATTCAGATGGTAATTGCTGAATATCAGCTCCCTGAATAGTTACTACTAAAGGTATTTTATGAAAATAACTAAGAAGCAGAGTGTAAAAAGCATTGGGACCAGCACATTGAATATGTAATATGTCAGGTTTTTTAGATATCACTTTATTTTTAAATTCGGAAAATACCTTAAAGAACCTAAAAAGAAAATTGAAAATTCCTTTAATTGACATATTAGGCATAACAAAATCTATTCTTCCAACATTTATTCCATCTATATTTTCTTCACTTTTTAAGTTCTTTGGCCACTTACCTGTTATAATACTTACTTTATGGCCTAAATTTTTATATTCTTTGCTCAAATTATAAACTGCCTCTTCTACTCCGCCTATGTTTGGTTTGTATAAACTTGATATAATAACAATATTCATCTTTTATCTAAAACCTTCATGTATGCTTTATAGGTCTCTTCTGCTGTGTGTTCCCATGTATAATTATTAAGTATTCTATTTTTTAATCTATCTGATTTAGGTGTATTATAGGCTTTAACTATAGCATCCTGTATGGAACTTACATCTTCAGGGTTACAATAAACAGCTAAGTCTTCGAAATATTCTCTAGTATAACCTCTATCAGTTATAACCACATTACAACCTGCTAAACCTGCTTCTAAGCTTGATAAACCCGTAGTTTCATTGAAACTTGGTAGTATATGAACTTTTGCTGCAGAATATGCTGAGGGTAATAAATCATGCTCTATGTATTCTATATAGGTTACATTTCTGTTAAATAATCTGTGACATTTTCTAAAATATTCCAAATGATCTGGATGCTTTGGTCCAATTAACACCAAATGATAATTAGTTCTTTTAATGGCCTTAATTAAATTTAGTTGATTTTTTCTCGGTGCAATTCTTGCAACGCAAAGGATAAAATCTTTCAATTTATATTTCTTAATAAATTCATCCGGCTTTGCATCTTTAAAACTGATATCTGCTGCGTTTGGTACTACATGATAATTATTGCTGATATTAAAATCTTCCTCTATTTGGCTCGCTTCTAAATATGAATTAGGTAACAAAATATGGCTATATTTTAGTAAATTTTCAAAATTTATCCTTTCAGCAATGTCTCTTTTATAGTTATTTAGAAATTTCTCTTTATCTTTTAAAAAGAGTAATAATTTAGCTATTTTTGCATGTAATCTTTTTACATTAGTTTCCAAATTGAATGTTTTTTTGTTATAACTGTCAAAAAGATTTAACGAGAGATAAATTGGTGTAAAAGCTACCAGTTTTCTCTGCTTAAGAGCATTAATGGCCTGAGGCCATGATCTGCCATCAAATAAGTGGACAATGTCATATTTACCAAGATTTGGAGTAAGTTCCTCAGAATAATCAACGGTAACGCCGAGTTTACACAAATATTCTTTAGTCTTCTCAAGCTGAATCATGTGACCGCCGAAGATATCCTTTGCACCAGGCATGGTCTGCATTAAAACTGTAATTTTTTTATTTAACTTATTCATATCCATAATTAATTAAGTTATACTATTTACTATTTTAAATACATCTTTATCACTAAACTTATTATATCTTTTAGCCTGTTTTCTTTTAACATTGACTTCTGGTAATTGTCTCAAGGCTTTCAAAAATCCTAAAATAATTTCAACATCCAATTGCAGAAATGCTTTAAGTAATCTTAAAGGAAGCCAAAATAGATGCTGTACTAATAAAGGTAAATCAGTTATGTTTTTCCATACTAAAAGAAACTTATTTTTTTCAATGATAGTTCTAAGTTCCCTTCTAGTAAACACTTTCTTGCTTGTCATTCCTCCTAGATGATAAATTACACTCTCTGGTTCATATTTTATTTTCCAGCCCCTTTTCCATGCCCTGTAAGACAAATCTATATCTTCATGATACATAGGGTAAAATAACTCATCTAAACATCCTATCTCCAGCAACTTGTTTTTATCAAATGCTGATTGGCCTCCTACTGCAAAAAAGGTATCAGTTATTTTATTTATATGAGGTAATGGCATATAATGAATCATTCCTTTACTGTATAAGCCTTTCTTTCGAGACCCCTGCTCACGTCCACTGTTCGCCTCGATAATTCTTGAGGTGACTGCAAAAATAGATGGATCGTCAAAATGTTTTAATAAAGGAGTAATAAAATCATTTTTAACATATATATCG
>CAZSCZ010000232.1:0-2985 GCA_964605455.1 uncultured Spirochaetia bacterium | reverse complement strand
ACAGAAAAAACCTGTGAAGATTATGGATACTTTTCAAATCCTCCAATTTGCAAAACAGGAACTCCAGAAACAATCTCAGTAGATAGTTTAACTTGCTATACAGGAAAGTGCGTTACAAATATAAATATTTATTATATAATCGGCGGAATAATTGCATTTTTAATAATAATTTTAAGTATTCTTTACTATAAATTATGAGACGACTATCTATAAGAGATGATGAAGTGTTTTTAATGATAGGTTTGATAGCATTTTTTATATTATGGCATAAAAACGGGATAGATTGGGTAATCAACACTCTTCTTGAATTTACCTTTTTTGCAACAATAGTGTGGTATATTGCTCAAAAAATTCATAAAAGATTTGAAAAATGATTGAAATAGAAACAGAGGGGATATTAACAAAAATAGTGAGAGATTTAAGAAAAAGAACAACAATACCGCAATTGTTGTTCTCTTTAATTATAGGTTTTATGGCAGTAAATTTATCTCTCCTTGTCCACGAAAGTTCTCACGTAATTGTTGCAAGATTGTTGGGAGTTGAGGCAGGAATTTCGCAATTAATGATGTTTACAGGAATGTCATCAATAGGAGAAACAACAATGATGCAATTTTATTTAATCGCTCTTGCTGGACCAATAGGGGCTTTTTTATACGGTTTGTGGTGTTATTTCTTTGAAAAGGATAGTATAATAAGAGTTGCTGGAATAGTCAGTTTTTTCTATTCTGTATTGCCAAGTTTAGCACCTTTTATGCCTGGCTCTGATATGGCTCAAGTGATAGCGAAAGGATTTAATCCTTTGTTAGGTTGGATTATTTATTTGCTAATATTTGGTTATTGTTTCAAATTAGTAATACAAGAAGTTATTGAAGGAAAGTGGAAGAAATATCTTTAAAATACATTGTATTACTTTTAGATACAAAAGTATTTAAAATGAATACTTTGTGCTACTTTCCAAATCTTCTATCAACTTTGTAAAAATATTCTAAAGCCAAATTCAAATCTTTAATTGTAACTTCTGGAAACAACTTATCTATAAAATACAATTCCGCATATCTTGATTGATATATTGCAAAATTAGATAATCTTCTTTCTCCGCCCGTTCTAATTATTAAATCAATATCTTCTTTTAACCATAAACAATCTTTCAAAGATTTTGTTTTGTTTTTTCTATTGTTAAAAGCACTAAACAGTTCAACTTCTCCTGAATAATTCATTAAGATATACACTTTTAGAGGTTTTATAACATCATTATATTCTGATTCTAAATTTTCAATTACTCTTTTAATATTGTCAGGCAATTTGTATATTTGACCCACAAAATACAAATTCACACCCTCTAATTTTTTCTTTAAATGTCTTTTTGCTTTTTTTAAAAAAATATTAAATAATGTTCTTTTCTCCTCCAAACTTCTTTTTTTAAAATTATCTGTTGATAAAGCCCAAACAATCAAACAACCAATATTATTTTTTTTAGCCCAATTTATTAAATTATATATTGAGTTAGCACTTATATTATATGCTTCTTTAAATGAAATATTGTTCTTTTCAGCATATCTTCTATTTCCATCGGGAATTATAGCCACTACCAATTTACCGATTTCTTCCATATTAATCCTTTCCTAATCAAATCAGATATTACTACATTTTTACTGCAATTATAAATCTTACACAATTTTTCAATTTGGTAATATATATCATCTTCTAAACAGATACATATTACTTTTTTATTAGAATTGGAATTATTTTTATATATGCCTATAAATCCAGCATATACAAGAACATTTTTAATTAATTCTGAAATTATAAAACTTCTGTTGTATTTTCTAACAAGCATTCTTCTTTTTCTTTTTGATAAGTGACTATTCAATACATTATTTCTTTTTTCTTCAACCAGCCCGTCTATTTTTTTTAGGGTTTTTTCATCGATATATATCGAAATAGTTTTCAACATTTTACCATAATTTTTTAATAATACAAATAAATATAATTAAGTGTAATTAATATATGGTAGGAAGTTTGGTGGCGGGGAGTTTGTTGTCCCAAGCCACGTTTGGCGTAACTGGTGGAGTAGGAACTTTAGCAACGGTAGTAGGGCTACTGGTTTGCTTTTACTTGGTGTATCAAGTGATTGTAAAAAAGAATAGAGAACTTTCAAAGAAACTAATAGGATTGAGAGGTTTAACTCCTGCGATAATACTTGCTATAATGGCTTTCATACCAGCCTCAGCAATGGCTATTTTTGGACCAGCAGAACCGTTTATTACTGCAATCTTTTCAGTAATGATAGCGGCTTTCATTGGTTATGTTGCGGCGTGGGGAATTTTGTATATTTGCGACCTTTTCCAGCCAGAGGTGCTACCTGATTGATTTTTTTCTTTTTTAGTTTTTAATAATTCTTTTTTATATCCAGATTTTATATAATTATGGAAATAAGAGAATTTATTGAGAAATACAAATTCTTTTTAATTATATTAGCAATAATTGGGATTGCTATTTATTCTTCTGGCGGAAGTTTTCCGCTATTCCAATGGTATCCTTATTCATACCATTTCAATTATGTAAATGTGTTGGATGACAGAATAGATGTAAGTTGGTGGGCAGAGGGGTATGGAAATGTATTGTCTAAATCTACATTCCAAACAAAAATCGCACCAGATAATGAAAAAAGAGACCACACAATAATAGATACAAAAGATATGGATTTGCTAAAGAACTATGACTATGAAGGATACAAACCGTGCAAATATACAGGCAATATAAAAATTAGATGCTATTACGATACCAACAACAAAAGAATTTGCCCTTCTAACTTTAAATGGTATTCTATTAGTGGAGAGGGAATAGCCTATTGCAAAGTAAAAGTATCTCCAGAAAGTGCATTCTGTGTTAGGGGAACTAGTTGTAACAAAAGGTATTATTTTTTAAAAGGTGATGCTTATATAACATTAAACCCAAAATCCATAACAAACCTAAATATAAAAG
>CAZSCZ010000231.1:0-3019 GCA_964605455.1 uncultured Spirochaetia bacterium | reverse complement strand
TAAAAAAAGTATTATATGCTTCCATGAGAGTGTATGGATTTTGATTTTCATTTACTCTTTTATAAAAAAACACTTTTTTATCAGGATATTCATTTTTTATATAATGTCTTACTGTAAATTTCAAAGCTTTATCTGTTGCATAGACAGTTCCATCAGGCAGAGTTCTCGGTTGTCCTGTGAAATCTGCATTATAATTTGAATTAACAGATTTAACTACTACAAAACCATAAGCTCTTTTTGTAAATTTTGTCATAATTATCCTCCTTATGTTATTTACTTTTTTCATAAATTACAGGTTCTGAGAAATAACCCGCTAGTAAAAATCTTTGATAGTGCTTTAAGTTTTCATCAGTCTCAAAACCAAGTACCTCTTTCATCAATCTTTCAAACCTTCCATGGCCAAAAGAAATTTCATGCTTGTACATGTTAAAAATCTGTCCAATAGATTTTTGCAATTCTCCTGCTTTAACCTTTTGTAAAAATGGTTCTAAAAGAGCATGAGTTTTTTCAGCTGTTTTACTTTGATTAAGCAGAAAATATATTACCTGTCCAGCACCAAACATAAATTCTTCTAAAGACTCAAAGTGTTTACTATCATCATTAGCTACCTCTCTAATTTTTTTTAATAATTCCGGTATTTTTGATGACATATCTATCCTCCTGTTATTTCTAAAGTTTTTAAAATAATTGTAGAGACTAAACCAAATATTTAATTTTTCTTTTATACTATATTCCTTCGTATGGTAACCTTCTTTTGTCATTTTATCATTCCTGATATCTGCAACAATGCTATTCCACATTATTTCATCCCACATAAAACTGTTTATCGTTTCTGTTTTGGACTTGTAGATATAATCATAAAAAGCTTTACGATATTTCATAATTATTTGATACATAATATCGCCACCACTTACATATTGGGGATCTATATCACCAAAATAGTGTACATTGTATGTATTTTTATTTTCATCTATTTTTACAAGTGAATTGTTAAATATTGTTTTAACAATGTAATTTTCAAAGTAAAAAATATTTCCAACTTCTTTATCAGGCAAAATATTTTTATTTTTTCTTAACTTAAAAATATTTTTGATTTTCAGATATTCATCATTATCATATAAAGAATATTTAAATTTAAAGATATAATCAAAGTCTTCAATTTTCAAACCTGAAAAAAATAGTAAATAATAATTTTGCAAAATTCTATTTGGATTTTCCTCAAATAATTTTTTAATAATCTGAGAATAGCTTAACTTACTATCTTCTTTAAATATTTTAATTATTTCATCAAGATTTCTAAATTCATTTTTATCAATAAAGATAGGCAAAGGATTTGGAAATAATTTGCTCTGCTTTAACTTCTCAAATAATCTTAAATAATTTGCATCTTTTCCTGTGAAACGATAACTAACTTCCTGCTTGAAAAATGATGTTTTGTGCTTCAAAAATGGCTTTTTATCTGCAAAAGTAGTGTAAAAATCTATTACACCAAATTCTTCATTATCATAAGGTAAATTGTATTTGTTTTTGTTGAATATATTCTTACTTAAATAATCCTCATAAACTTTCTTGAATTCTTTAAAATCTATGTTTTTTATGTAAAATTTTATATAATCTTTTAGCTTTAAACTATTCCAAACTTCTTTAATTTCCTTTAGCTTTTCGTCATTGTCTTCTATAAATCTGTTTAAATTACTTTCTATAAAACTTTTAAAAAATTCCATTAATTTTTTTTTATCGCCATTTATTGAAAAAACTTTTTTACAGTTTTCAAAATAATCATCAACTCGTTCTAACACAAACTCAACTCTTTTCTTCTTTATTTTTTCTTTATTATTTATGGTCAAGCCCAAATTATCTAAATCTTTTTTGCTAAAATTGAAATTAAAAGCAAAAGCGAATGGTGAAGCAGAATGAATTTTTTGTTTTTTATCCAATTTTTGTTGTTTATTCATAGTTATATATGATGAATATAAATCCCAAAAAGTTATATTTTTTATAAAATTACTAATATTTCTTCCATCATAATAATCCCAATCCTTTTCTTTTTCCCCTGGGAAATTCTTTACATTTCCATTATCATCAAACTCTATCAGAATATGTAAACCGGAAGAGGGTTTAATATTTTCCTTGAAAATTTGCGGCGACTCTCGCTCTAAATGAACCATATAATTAATTATCTCTCTAATCATCTTAGTCCCTTTTAAATACTAAATTTCTAACTATTAATAATACATATAACACGTTTATTTTTCTCATTAAAATCATCATCAAGCAAACCTCGCTCTCTTTCAAGCTGCCTATTTTTATAAACTATAGACATTATAATACTCCCTTTAATGCGTTAATTTACTTATTATTTGACTAAAAATTAAATACCAAAAATATTCAAAAATTTTATTATAATATCGAACAATCTTTTCAAAAATAAACTTGTATTTATTTACTATATACAATTTCAATTAACAACACTCCTTTATTATAAATTTAATTTAATAAATTTTTCATTAAAATCAAGTCTTATTTTATAAATATAATTCAAAAATAAATATAAACATATATTAAATCTACCCATTTATAATACTCCTTTATACTTATCATGCGATTTATTGCTTCTTGGGAGTTAATACGGTCGGTAGCCCACGGAAATGATAAAATCAAGATAGCAATAGATTATATTTCTTTTAATATTTCTCTTTCCTTCGATTTGAACTGTTGCAAAATTTGCAACAGTTGAATTTTTATCCAATTCCCTAGAATTATAAATGTTTTTTATATGCTTTGAGATCTCTACTTTCCGAACATTAAAAAAGTCTGCTATCTGATTAAGAGAAAGCCCAATGCTCTCCTCTCTTAAAAAAAATTCTATTTTCTTATCATTATTGTGGTAAACAATTATATTTTTAATCTCTGCTATGTTATATCCACAATTTTTGAAAAAAATCGGAACACAAAACATCAAACCTTTTTCTCTTTTAACAAATTGAACATGCCGAAGCCCTGAGAATTTCTACTACCA
>CAZSCZ010000230.1:0-3051 GCA_964605455.1 uncultured Spirochaetia bacterium | reverse complement strand
GAAGAATATGATAAATCTATACAATTATTATTAAAAAGTATCGAGATTAATAAAAACAGAGAGTACATATATAATCATAAATACCAACTTGCTGCTAATTATAATCATATGGGTATTATTTTAGGCAATAAAGGCGACTATGACGGTGCTCTGGAATATTACAATAAAAGTTTGGATATATTTGAATCCTTGGGAGCCGAGAAGGTTGTTAAGGAGGTTAAAGAGCGCATAAACAATGTTTATAATAAAATGAAAGAGGTGTATGTTGAAGCTGAAATCTCAACCAAGTTAGCTGAAGATAGACAATTGCGAGTCCCAAAAGCCAAACTCGTTACTGTAGAAACTAAACTGGTTTTTATTAAAAGCAGTAAGCAAATGTTTAAGAGTGACCAGAAAAATTTAGAGGCATTTGAGTTATATCATCAAGCGTTAGATTGTGAAAAAAATGGAGAATATCATGAAGCAATTGAGTTATGCAAAAAATCTTATGAATTGAGTCCTAAATATAATGAGCCTTTGTGCAGTTTGGGTCAAATTTATGAAACATTAGGAAAGTGGGATATAGCTTTAGATTATTATAATAAAGCTGCAAACGTAGCTAAGTCTAAACAAGATATGAATTCATTGGCATTGATTTCAATTAATATAGGACAACTTTATGAAACGCTAGAAAAAGAAAAGGAAGCTATAAAGTACTATAACAGAGCGAGAATATTAGCCAAGGAATTGGGTAATATATATACTTTAGCCAAAGCATATAATGTTATTGGCTTATGGTATTCTACTTGGAAGTTGGATAATAAAGTAGCTCTTCAATATTTATTAAAGGCTGAAAATATATTTGAGAAAGAGGGCAATAAGGATGATTTATCAATGATTTATAATAATATCGGGCTTGTTTATACCGATCTATATGAGTTTGATAAAGCGGATGATTACTTTTCTAAGAGTTTTGAATTACTTAAGGAGTTAGAAGATAAAAATGGATTAATGGTTTATTATTGGAATATGGGAGATCTTTGTTATGCAAAAGGAAAATACAAAGAGGCAATAAAGGCTTATCAAGAAAGCTTAAAATTGGCGGAACAATTGGATTCTGTAGGAGATATAATAGGTTTACAAGTGGATATTGCAGATGTATATGTCGAAAAAGGTGAATATGTAGATGCGCTAAATTGGTACCTAAAAGCATTGGAGTTTTATAAGTCTAAAGGATTGAAATATGGCTCTGCTTATATTTATGATTATATTGGCTATGTCTATGCTAAAATGGATGATTTTGATAATGCGTTTAAAAATGTAGATATAGCCATGGACCTTTATAAAGATTTGAATGATAAAGACGGCATTTCTGAATGTTATGTTACAAAAGGGGTAATTTATTCATATATGAAGGATTTTAATAATGCGTTAAAATTTTATGAATTAGCCCTGAAAGAATCTAAGGCTAATAAAAATCCTGAGTACGAAAATTACCAGATATATAGCAATATTGGGGAGACGTATTATTACAAAGGGGATTATGATAATGCTTTACTTTTTTTAAATAAAGCCTTAAAGCTTACTGAAAAAACTAAAGATAAGTCCTTTCAAGCATGGTTGTATCAATATATAGGGTTAACTTATGAAAAGCAAGGCCTTAAAACAAAAGCTGCGGAATATCTTAATAAAGCTAAGGACTACATATATGAAATGGGAGTTGAAAGAGCGAGAGAGTACCAAGAAGGATTAGAAAAATTAGAAGAACTTAAAAGAGAAATATAACATATAGGTTTATAGATAGTAACTGAATGGGCACAAAATCATAATATTTTGTGCCCAATTTTTTTGTTAGATTTCACCTCTTCTTGCGTCTATTGTTAGCAAAAGGAGGTGAAAAGATGAAAAACATAGTAATTTTAATGATTTTAGCTGTTGTGATTTTGACAAACACAACCGATGTCTTTGCGCACTGGAGAACTCCCGAAGAATTAATAATTCAGGACCCCATACCTAAAATATTTAAGGATAATAATATAAAATAAAAAGGGAGGTGAACGAAATGAGGAAGTTAATGATGTTAGTAATGGCAGTTCTTATAAATGTAGCTGTAGCAACGGATGGTTATTGTGCCATAAAGTACATTGGTGGCTACATTCGTTCAGATGGCACATATGTTAGTGGTCATTTTAGAGATACATCTTGCGATGGCATTTTTTACAACAATGCAAATTATTTAGGCCTAAACGATTAAAATGGAGATTGAGTAAATTAGAGGGCAGCCAATGGTTGCCCTCTATCACCCTTTCAAAGGGAAATTAAAATAAAGAAAATGTTTTACTGATAATTTGTCTAATTTGCTTAACATCCAAGGTCAAAAATATAATCCATTCGCAAATGAGTAGGAATGGTCAGGCGGTATGAATTATTATTGATTAAATGCAAAAATAATATATGAGGAAGGTGAATAAGATGAAAAAATTGATAATTTTAGCGTTGGTTGTATTGAGTATAATTACATTTTTAACTAGGGCATACGCTGATGTTTGGGTGCGAGGGTATTATCGTAATAATGGAACATATGTAGCTCCCCATTACAGATCAAACCCTGATGGCAATTGCAGAAACAACTGGAGCACATACCCAAATATTAACCCATATACCGGTAGAAGAGGTTATAAGAGATGTTGGTAAGACAATAAACATTATCTTGGAGGGTACTATAATTCTTAGGATAATGTTGACCTACTCTGATAAAATTCTATTATTAGAATTTAACTAAGAAGAAAAGCTATGAAAAACACAAAGATTCCAAGAAACTCCTCAAATCATTATTTTGGGTATTTTTATTGCTGTGGCGACAATAATACCAACAGTGATTTTATCTCAAGGGTTTATGAAGATAAAAACAAGTGAAGCGATAAAGATTACGGGCTCAGCTGAGAAAGAACAAGGAATAAAGAAATCAAACAAGAAATTAAGGAGCCATAAATGGCATAAAAGGGGTTAGAATAAGAGGTCAGGTCTCCACATTTGACATATTTCATTGGAGTTAGTGGGTTTAGATTTACA
>CAZSCZ010000229.1:0-3121 GCA_964605455.1 uncultured Spirochaetia bacterium | reverse complement strand
AGATTATAAAATTAAACGTAATCCATGTCCAGAACAACAAAAAGACAACAAGAGCAATAAATATATAGATATCCCTCCTACTTATATCATCTCTTAATTTTAATTTCATTTTTTTGTATTATATTTAAAAAAACGAAAGGTTTTTATATATTTCTATTACTTATATTCTAATAATAAGTAAATATATTAATGGTAAATATTAAAATTTGAAATATATAAGAAAAATAAAAGGAATAAAAGGTGAGGAGAAAAACAAAAAATGAAAAAAATAATAAATAAATTTTCTGGGTTTTTTTCAGTTAATGTGTTTAGTAGGAGTTTGATTCTATTTATGCTATTGTCAATTATTTTTAGTATTGCAAATGTTTATTCGCAAACACCAACAACTGCACCTGCGACACCCGGTGGGGGAGGAGAAGGTGGAGTATTAAATGCTCTTGCATGTTTAATTTGTAGAGTCTTCAATTTAATTTTCTATATCACTTCTGCAATAGCAGCTTTAGTAATAATAGTTGCTGGAGTAAAATGGATTGGTTCCGGAGATGATCCATCTGCAAGAGGAGCAGCTAAGAATACAATAGTTCATGCAATTATTGGTTTGATAATTGTTTTAGTAGCAGTATTTTTAGTTTGGTGGTTAGTTAGTGGTATATCTGGCGCTCAGATGGTAAATCCAACTTCTTGGATAAGTGGTTGTAGTGATGTATGTGGTGCCTGAGAAATTTAACTTTTTCTTTTTTTTCTTACCATCTATATTATTTTACCCGAAAGATTTTTTATCTTTAGGGCTAAATATTTTAATTGAGTTAGAATGCCCTATCGAATTCCAAGTGATATAAGATACGAAGAAAGGTTATTTGGACCTTTAACAATAAAACAATCAATTTATGCTCTTGTAACTGCAGCGGTGGTTATTTATATTGTTTTCTTTAGTGGTTTTAGTTTTGGTATAAAAATTTTAGTTACAATAATTGTTGGAGCCATTGGTATTGGTTTTATACAATTTGACTTAGAAGACTACATAATAAATTATATATTTTTCCTTAAGGAAAAGGAAAAAAAATCTTGGATTTCTCCTGCTGCAAGAAAGTTGATGAATATTAAAAGTATAAGGGCAGATTCTGTATTTTTGAAGGATGGTAGGGTTTTAGGAGTAGTTAAGGTAAAACCTATAAATTTTGGTGTGCTTTCAAGAGATGACCAAGATACTGTGATTTATGGATTTTTACAATTTTTAAATTCTTTAAATTTTCCTATTCAAATAGTTATGAGGTCTGTTAATTTAGATTTATCAGATTATTTAAATTCTTTGAAAAGGAGAATTTTGCAAAGAGATGATAAAATTTCCTTAGCTTATTATGAACATTTTTCGGAGTATATGTATGAATACATAAGAGCAAATAAAATAAATGATAGGCTTTTTTATATCGTAATTCCTGCAAAACATCATTGGGATGAAAGAGAAGTAATAAGGAGTTTGGATGTGAGATGTAGGACTGTAATTGAAGCATTAGCAAGGTCAGGTATTGTAGCGCACAGGCTTGATAACAAACAATTACTCTCCCTTTACTCCTCTTACTTCACTCAAACCTTTAATGTTGATGATGAATTCCTCTCACCAATTACATTGTATAGAAAAATGTGGACTGAAACACCTCAGCCTGTGAAAATTAAAGAATAGAATAAAATGGGTTTATTACCTACATCAATAAAAATTCCTGGAATAGGGTCATTATTTGGTAAGAAAGAAAAAGTTAGTAAAAAAGATGAAGAAGTAGCTGAGAGTTATGAAGATAGATTAATAGAGTATCTTACATCGCCTTCAACAATAATACCTCATGTTAATGATATCCAAATAGAAAAATATCATAGAATTTTAGGAGCAATTAATTATCCAAGAGTTGTAAAACCTGGTTGGTTAACAACACTTGTTGAAATGAATCTTGATTTTGACCTTTCAATACATATCTCCCCATATCCAATAGAACATGCAATTAAAATTTTAGAGAATGAACTAAAGAAGCAGAAAACGGATATATATGGCTTAAAAGCTGAAGGAAAAATTATCCCACAATCATTAATCCAAAAGCATCAAGATACTAAAGCATTATTGGAAGCAATTCAACAAGGCACTGAAAAAATGTTTGCTTTCTCTTTATATATTGATGCAAAAGCAGATGACCCAAAAAAATTGGATAAGTTAACAGCTAAAATTACAGCAAAGATGAATTCAATAATGATAACTCCAAAAGTTCCTTCCTTTCAAATGCAAAAAGCTTTGAGGTCGGTTTTGCCAATAGCAAGCGATGAATTAAAGATTACACGTGACCTTACATCATCCGCTGCTGCTGCATGTTTTCCTTTTGCTATTACTTCTTTGGAACATCAAACAACAGGTGTATTAATTGGTTTTAATCAGATAAATAATATCCCAATAATAATAGATCCTTTTACTTTAAGCAATCCAAACATTCTTGTTTTAGGAACTTCGGGTGGTGGAAAAAGTTATTGTATTAAATTGTTATTAATGCGGGAATTCATGGAGAATGTTGATATTAATATTATTGACCCACAAGCAGAATATACGGATTTAGTAAGACTTTTCAAAGGAAAGACAATAAGAATTGCACCCGATTCAGATACAATTATAAATCCATTTGATTTAACTGATCAAACTTTAGATGAGAAAAAATTATCTTTACTTGCGTTCTTTAGAGTTTTACTTGGAGAATTAACTGAAGGTCAAAGAGCAATTTTAGATGATGCCATTGATAGAACATATGAAGATGCAGGTATAACAAAAGACCCAATAACATGGGTTAAGAAACCACCAACATTAGGCGATTTATATGAGCATGTTTTACCATTAACTCGGTCTGATAAAGAGATAATTTACAAACCTGCCATGGCTATAGTCAATAGGTTGAAAAGTTATGTTACAGGCCCTTTGAGATTTCTAAACCAGCAAACTAAAATTAACTTGGACAATAGAATGATTTCTTTTGATATTCGTGATATCCCAGATATAGGAAAACCAGCAATAATGTTTCTAATTCTTGAATATGTTTATAATACAATGAAAAGGTCAAAGAAAAGAAAGATGCTTGTTGTTGATGAGGCA
>CAZSCZ010000228.1:0-3123 GCA_964605455.1 uncultured Spirochaetia bacterium | reverse complement strand
CCAATAATAAAGGTCAAAATTAAGGATGGAAATGAAAAAAATGTTTCCAAAATAATTATGAAGAAAACCAAGAATGAGACCATAGGATTTAACAACCTTATAATTAGGAATGAAGAAGGTAAATTTTATGCTTTAAATGAAGAAGGTACTTTAAAAATAAATGACAATACCATTACACAGGGTATGGAGACCGAAATTGAAAACGATGATATAATACAAGTAGGTAATCTTTATTTTAGAATCGAATTAGATCACCAAACTGGTAAAATAACCTTTATAGGTATTAATAAAGAAGATGTCCCATTACTAATGAAAAATAAAAACGAAAACGATAAGGAGGCGTGAAAATGAATATGTTTCCAACATTAGTTGTTGGACTTGGCGGTTCTGGAAAATTAGTTTGTAAGTTTTTAAAGAAAATCTTTATGGAGAGATTTCCAAAAGAATGGCTCGAACCAACCACTGGACTTCCTCCTATTGTCAATATTCTAGCTATAGAAACTCAACCGGGTAAGGAAAAAGAGGAAACGGACATTGACCTTCCGGATATCCCAATAATTGAGGCCAGTATAAATCAAGATACATTAATAGCCATGCAGAAAAAATCTTATCTTAATAAAAATCCTGAAATAAAAGACTGGTTATACACTCCTTTGCCTATTAAAGAAATAATAGGCGGTGCTGGTCAAATTAGGCAAGCAGGAAGGCTCGCTTACTTCAGAAATAGAAATGCTTTTGCAGGAATCGAAAATATCTTAGAAACTTCAATAAACAGCATAAAAGACGACCAAACAATAAGTAAAATAAAAACATTAACAAATGGAACTATTGAGGTTCTGGACACTAAACCACGCTGTTATTTGATTAGCTCAGTTTGTGGCGGAACAGGTAGTGGTATGCTACTTGATGTAGCTGGATTCTTACGGAAGAAGGGCACCTCAACAAGACTAATAGCGTTTTTACCAAAAATGTTTGAAGAGATAATAGATCTTCCTGAAGCAGTTTGGTTAACATATGCTAATACATACGCTACTATAAAAGAAATAAACCATTATATGTCGGGAGGAAAGTGGAGTGTCTGGTATAAAGAATCTGCGAGAGATGGAGTGCAAATCGACGAAAAAATATTTGACTGGTGCTTTTTAGTAGAGAAAGAAAACGAGAAAATAGACCTAATAGACCGTAAACATGTTGCTCCCCTCATAGCCGAGTTCCTTTTTTGGCAAATAAGTGAAATAGAAAACTCCCTTGTCGCGATAAGTTCAAATACAAAAAAATTCATAGACAAAGAACTCAAAAACTGGTGTTCCAGCATTGGAATTGCCACCATCTCTTTCCCTTTAAAAGAAATAAAAAATATACTGCTCAACTGGGGAACTCGAGATATTCTATCAAAACACTTGTCAGATGATTTCAAAGCTGATGATATCACTAACGAAATTACAGACCCAAACACAGGACTATTATTTTCCACTTTCAATTATGAAAATTGGGAGCAAGCTTTACTCGAAAGAAAAGAGTATTCAATTCTGTCCACAGATACAATTATCAAACGAAAGGGATCTCTTGCAAACAAAATTAAAACCGAAAAAAATAGATTGGGAAAAGAATATGAACGAGATAAATTAATCATAGAGAAAAATTTCCAAAAATATACTGAACAAAAGAAAGAAAGTCTAAAAAAGATTTTAAATGAAAAATTGACTACTAAGGGTTTAACTTATTACAAATACTTTATTGAAGAATTCAAAAAAGCACTAAACGATATTAAATCAAAATTAATAGATGAGCAACAAAGTTTAGAATCAAAAATCTCTGAACTAAATAACCATATTCAGAAAAACTTATCAATACTAACGCAGATAAGCAAAAAGAAAAAATTTGTAGACCTAGGATGGAAAAAAAGAATAGAACCACATGTGCGTAATATGTTGAGACTAATAAAAACTTACTTTGAAAACTTGTTGCTTTGTGAAAAGCACAAACATTCCATAAAAATCATAAAAGAACTTGAAGAACTAATAGATAATGAAATTACTGAATTTGATTCCCTACTTAATAAACTTGACATAATAAGAAAAAATAAAAAAATAGAAGAAAACAAATTATGGGCAATATTAGGTTATACTTCAGCTGCACAAATAAAGGTAAAATCAAACTACAAAGATGTAAAAGAATTATACGAAAATTATTTAAATGAAAAAAATCTTGCATCAATCGGTAATAAATTAAAAGAGAAACTATTAGATTGGAAAGACAAATCCATTAATGAAATAGAAAAAGAAATATTAAATGCCTTACGCAAAAATCTATCTTCACAAAATTTTGATAATCTGACAATTATAGATGTCATGAAGGACAATCTAGATAATCTTGGCAATATATTTAAGGATTGTATGAATAATAAATCTCGTTCGCTTGTTAAACATATGAAACATTATGCAGAAGACAAGTTTATCATAACTGGCTTTGAACACAGTGAACTAAGCACTCTTCCCGCAGTTACTCAAAATTACAATCATATCACATCCAAAATAGAAAGTAGCAAAAGAAATATAACCTTTATTAGGCTATCATCTGGCTTCTCAGTTGAAGATCTTGGACCATTTGGTTTTAGAGAAATTTATGCAGAAGCATATAAAGATTATATAAATCAAGGGAAAAAATGGATACACCTATTTCCCGAAGCTATAGGTTTCGAAGACCCATTAGAAGAGATTTCTGTGGGTATGGAAGAAGAAGCGCTTATTAAAACCTGCCAATGCGTTGGAATAATATGGGAAAACAGAAGCCATCACTACATGTATAAAAAGGCAGGAAAAAACACTGTTATAGGACAAGGACTGAAAAAAACCATTAGGAAACTTCAGGATAACCCTGATATAGCTAATGAATTGAAAAAAAGGTTAATTCAATTCTTTAATAATAAAGACCTCGGATGGATAAAAGCTTATCTCATAGACCACGATATTAAAGTATTCGCAGATGAAGATGATTACATAAATAATCATAAAAATAAATATAAAAATAAGGAAAAACAATATCAATATCCATTACCTCCCCACAAAATACCAAGTTATATATTGGACGAAATAAACTCTCGAATCAAGAGAGGTAGAAAAT
>CAZSCZ010000227.1:0-3143 GCA_964605455.1 uncultured Spirochaetia bacterium | reverse complement strand
GGTGGCTTATATAATTATTGATTTTTTATTTTTATCAATTATATTTATGTTGTCGTAAACAAAACATATTGTAGGGAAATTAATTAATATGGTATCACAAATGGATGTTGCGAAGAGGGCTGGTGTTTCTTTTATGACGGTGTCCCGTGTGATAAATAATAAAAATAATGTAAAAGAAGCAACAAGAAAAAAAGTTCTTAAAGCAATAAAAGAGCTGGGATATTATCCTAATGTTTTGGGTAGAGGACTTAATATAAATAAAACTGAAACTATTGGTATTCTTATTCCTTTATGTTCACACCTTTTCTCTACCCAATACTACACAGAGCTTTTGCGTGGTGTTGAACAATATTGTGCTGAGTCTGGGTTCGGTATTTTATTTTATCCGAGAAGAGAGGAAAGCGGAGATATTGATTATCAAAGATTGTTTCAAGAAAGACGGGTGGATGGCTTACTTATAATAGCTCCTCCATTAAAAGATTTACAACTTTTAACTTTAATAAAAAAGAAGATTCCTTTTGTTGTAATAGATGGTAGAGGTTCAGGTGGCAAAAATAAGAGAGTAGTATATATAGATGCTGATAATATTGGTGGTGCCTCTAAGGCAGTAGAATATTTGATAAAACGCGGGCATAAGAAAATCGCCCATATTAGTGGGTGGTTGTATGTAGTAAATGGAAAAGATAGATTGTATGCATACAAAAATACTTTAAAAAAGTATAAGATTCCAGTGAAAAATGAATATATTGTTAAAGGAGACTTTACCGAAATATCAGGTTACAATGCTATGAAAAATCTATTGAAATTAAAAGACAGGCCAACAGCAGTATTTGCAGCAAATGACTTAATGGCAATTGGTGCAATTAAAGCAATAAAAGAAATAGGTTTGTCTGTGCCAGAAGAGATCTCTATTGTGGGATTTGATGATATTCCACTTGCTTCATATACTATTCCACCATTAACAACTGTTCGTCAACCAGCTTTTCAGATGGGCTATGAGGCTGCAAAAAATTTAATTGAAATGATTAAATCACAAAGAACTGAAACTAAGTCAAAAATAATGAAAACAGCACTAATTGTAAGAAATTCTACAAATTAAGATAGTGGTGTATTTATATTTCTATAGGTTTGATATTTGGAAATGGAGGGGCTGGCCGGGCAAATAAATAACCCTGTCCATAAGTTATATCCAAATCCATTAAAGTTTTTAATTCTCTTGTGTTTTCTATGCCTTCAGCAATTACTTTAGCTCCCATATCATTACTAACTTTCGTGAGTGCCTTAACAAGGTCCTGTTTTAATATATTTTTATCAATGTCTCGAATTAATGAAATATCTATTTTAATAAATTGTACCTTTAGTTTTGTAAGACTTTGAAGATTAGAGTATCCTGTTCCAGTATCATCAATAGCAATAGCAAATCCAACATCCGAATAATATTTTATGGCTTCTTTAAATATATCAAAATTTTCTATAACTTGTTGTTCTGAAACTTCAAGTACAACACTGCGTGGACTTATCTTAATGTCATTAAGGAAGTCTTTGAGATATTTGCCTCTAAAGTCAGGGTCATGAATAGTAGTGGGAAATATATTAACAAATAATTTTAAACCTTTCTTAATCCCTTTAGCATTAATAAAAGCTTTTCTTCGGCAAATGCTGTCTAATTCAAATAATAAGCCCACTTCTTCAGCAATGCTAAATAAAGCATAAGGATGCTCATATTCTGTATTCTTTGGACCCCGTGATAAAGCTTCATAGCCAATAATTTCATGAGTAGTAAGATTTACTATTGGTTGATAAATAGTTGTAATCTCTTCTTTAATAATTAATTCTTGAAGTTTTTCTTTGTTTTTCATTGCGGTTTTAAATTCTTCATATTCTGCTATTGTCTTTGCATCTTCTATTAACTTATTTATTAATCGTTCCTCCTGAATTAAAGGATTATAAATAGTAATAGCATACCCAACATTAATTTGAGGCCTTTTCTTTAACAGTGCATATACTGTAGTGAACATTTTATTATTTATATAGTTTTTAATTCTTTGAGATACATCTTCAAGATCTCCAGGTTGAAAAGATTTTTCCTTCCTATAAGTTGAAAAAAATATATAAAATTGGTCGCCATTTGGATGATTAACTGTGATAATATCATCCTCTCTTATCTGAGAGCCTCTTAAACTTGCAATAATTTTACTTAAAGCATTTAGGACATCACCATAAACCTTTTTGCCATATTCATGTTCAATTTTATTAATTTTTGATGTATCTATTAAAAGCATTTTTAGATGAGAATTTTTAATTAAATATTTTTTAATCTCTTCAAATTTAGCATGAAAAGTAGGGATAGTAGTGTGAGATGTAGTTTTAATAACTTCTGTTGTGGATTTCTTTTTTTTACTCTTTTTTTTGTTAGCCATATTGTTTCCTCCTAACTAAAAGCTTATATAAAAATATTAAAAATTTGGAGTAGATACATCCATCTTTGTTACAATATCTATAAAATAATATATTATATAAATAAAAAAATCAAGAAAAATTTTTACAAATATAGGAATGGACCAATGATTGCAAGTAAGCAGAATTTGTTTATAAGATAAAATATTCAGCAATAAAGATTTAACCTGAATTTTTTGTTATAATTTATATATCTTAATATTTGATGAATTGGAAATTTAAAATTGCATACTTTGAGCATCAAAATTATTCTTTCAGTCCTCATTTTGGGATACCATCACACACCATTTCTTCTTTAACTACATTAAATCCTTCATTTTCAATTCTCCATTTCGTTCTCCCTACTTCTAATTTAAATACAAATACAAAAATAGCGACATAGAATATATAATTTAAAGAGAATTTAATTGTTGAAGTATCATATGGGGTCAGATAATATATCATTTATATCAGTAAAAAGCAGAAAAAAGTGAGGGATAAAAATATTGTTTAACAATTTTAAAAAATATTTTATAAAAAGGTGTATCTTTGGTAGGTCTCATCTTCCCCACCCAATCCGTTTTGTTGTTATTTTTGCTTTATTTATATTATATAATCTGCGAAAAATTTGTTAATCTTTATTGCTGGTATTTGAAAAAAATTTTCTGTTTATTTCGCTTTTTTTGTAACTTTTTAAAATTTTCTTC
>CAZSCZ010000226.1:1367-3161 GCA_964605455.1 uncultured Spirochaetia bacterium | reverse complement strand
ATATAAGATAAAATTTTATTTCATATAATTTTTGATATAAAAACAATTATAAAATGTTTTTTCAACACTTTTATATAAAAAAAGAGTTAATATTAAGTTTTCATTTATCATTGCTGAAAAAAAACTTGTTGCAATTTAAAGAATAATATATTATATTATAGTGTCAGCAAGGTATGGAGAGGTCGCATAGTCTGGCCGAGTGCGCGCGCCTGGAGAGCGCGTGGGGGTTTACGCCCCCCGTGGGTTCAAATCCCACCCTCTCCGCAGCAAAACAAAGCAAAAGAAGCAGGTCGTGCTAAGCGGGGAGCTAGCGGTGCCCTGTACTCGCAATCCGCTATAGCGAGGCTGAATTCCTGTGCTGCGGTGTCTGAATAGCAGACACTGATAAAATTTTTAGGCGATGATACACAGGTCTTGCACAAGGAGAGAGGTATCAAACCCCGCCAGGCCCGGAAGGGAGCAACGGTAGATACCATCGCTCCTGTGTGGGCAAGTAACCTGTGTGGAGTCTAAAAATTTTATTAAGCCTGTTAGACGGATATCAAAGCCAGGTGCACGACCTGCGTTATATCTGACTATTATGAGCTATACTGTTATTGCAAGAAAATATAGACCACAAAAATTTGAAGAACTTATTGGCCAAAAACCGATCGCTGAAACTTTAGCTAATGCTATAAAAGATGATAAAATTTCACACGCTTATCTTTTTGCAGGTCCACGAGGAGTGGGTAAAACTTCTACAGCAAGAATTCTATCAAAATCTTTAAATTGCGAAAAAGGACCAACCCCAAATCCTTGTGGAGTATGTAAAAATTGTATTGAAATTACTGAAGGAAATTCACTTGATGTTGTTGAAATTGATGGCGCTTCAAATAGAGGAATTGATGAAATACGTAATCTAAAAGAAAAGGTAAGCTTTGCTCCTGCTAATTCAAAATATAAAATTTATATAATTGATGAAGTTCATATGCTCACTGAACCTGCTTTTAATGCTCTACTTAAAACTCTTGAGGAACCACCACCTCATATTGTTTTTATCTTTGCTACAACTGAACCACATAAAATCCCTGCTACAGTGCTTTCAAGATGCCAGCGTTATGATTTTAGAAGAATTTCCATTTCTGAAATTGTCCAGCACCTTAAAAAAATCGCAAAAAACGAAAATGTTAATATTACTGATGACGCTTTGTTTTTAATTGCAAAAAATTCTGATGGAAGTTTGAGAGATTCTCAGTCTACTTTAGACCAACTTATTGCATTTGCAGAAGGTGAAATTACCGAGGAAAAAGTTCGCCAACTTTTTGGCATTTCTGATGTAGAAATATATCAAGCCTTCCTGAAATCTATAGTAAATGAGGAAATAAAAAATGGATTAAAAATTATATATGAAATATATAATAAAGGAATTGACCTAAAACAATTTGTGACAAATTTAATTGAATTTTTACGAAACATCTTTCTTGTAAAAATAGGAATTGATGATATTAATATCCTTGAAGAGAGTAAAGATAAAATTGAAATTTTTAAAAGATTTGCAAAAGATTTTGAATCTGAAGTGCTCCAAGAGATGATTATTTATCTTACAGAGCTTTTGAATAATTTTAGATATACTATACAATTTAAAAGCTTACTTGAGATAGGTTTCCTGAATCTAATCAATATTTATAAAAAAGTGACTCTAAAATTTATATATGAATTTGTAAAAGAATTTGCACAAGAAGATATAGCAAATATAAAATTTCCTAAAAAAAAGCCTTTACAAGAGCCAGTAAAAGAAAAAGAAAAAGATAAAGA
>CAZSCZ010000226.1:0-1267 GCA_964605455.1 uncultured Spirochaetia bacterium | reverse complement strand
AAAGATAAAGATAAAGAATTATCATCAGTATCAGCAAAAATTGAAGACAAATGGAATGAAGTAATAAATAAACTTGAGAAGACAAGCAAAATAATGAGTGTATTTTTGAGGGAGGGAAAAATAAAAGAAATAAAAAATAATACAATATATATTTTATTTGACAAACGGTTTAATTATGATAATTTAAATAATGAAAACACCCGTGCAAAAATAATTAAAATTATGAATGAAGTATTTAATACCAGTATGAATATAGATTTTATACTTGAAGAAAAAAAAAGTGAACCAAAAAATAAATTTGAATCAACGCCTGTAATAAAAAAGGCACAAGAAATATTTAAAGGCACAATAATTAATACAACAAAGGAGTAACAAATTATGAAAGGACTGGGTGGAATTTTTGCTCAAATACAGAAGATGCAAGAAAAAATAAAAGAAGTTCAAAAGGACATTGAGAATCGGATAATTGAAGCCTCATCTGGTGGCGATATGGTAACTGTAAAAGTGAACGGAAAAAAAGAATTAGTTAGCATAAAAATAAATAAGGAAGTTGTAAATCCAGATGACATTGAAATGCTTGAAGACTTAATAATAGCTGCTGTGAACGAGGCTCAAAGAAAGGTGCAGGAAATGATTGCTGAAGAATTTTCTAATCTTACAGGTGGGCTCAATATCCCGGGTTTGAGTGATTTATCAAATTTAATGTAAAATGAATTACCCTGAAATAATTGAAAAGTTAATAAATCTTCTTTCAAAATTACCTGGTATAGGAAAAAAAAGTGCTGAAAGAATAGGATTTTATATTCTTTCGGCTCCAGATGAATATGCTTTGACTTTATCAGAGATTCTAAAAGAAATAAGGTCAAAAATAAGAAGATGTAAGCTCTGTGGAAATTATACTGAAAGTGAAATATGTGAAATCTGTAAGGATGAGAAAAGAGATAAAGCAAAAATATGTGTAGTTGAAGAAGCCAGGGATGTTTTTATTATTGAAAATTTAAAAATTTTTGATGGAGTCTATCACATATTATTTGGTGTTATTTCACCACTTGATGGAATTTCGCCTGAAAACTTAAATATAAAATCATTAGTTGAACGTGTAAAAAATCAAAATGTAACAGAAGTGATATTTGCATTAAGTCCCACTGCTGAAGGTGAAACAACAATAATGTATATTTCAAAAATTTTAAAACCTTTTAATATTCAAATCACAAAACTTGCCTATGGATTACCTGTTGGTAGTAATATCAGATATGCAGATATGGTT
>CAZSCZ010000225.1:1427-3194 GCA_964605455.1 uncultured Spirochaetia bacterium | reverse complement strand
GAAACAGCAAAATACGCTTTAAAAAATAATGCAGATTACGTTGTTTTATTAAATCAAGATACTAAAGTTGATCCCAATTGGATTTCAGAATTGGTTAAAGTTATGAGAGAAAGTAAGGAATTAGGCATAGCAAGTCCAATGCAGTATGATTATGAAGGACAAAATATTGATAGAAATTTTTTAAACAACATTTTAAAAAAATATACAGATTATGAGGAAGATATCAGAAAGAATCAAGTAAAAAGGACTTATTATGTTAATGAACTTATAGGAGCTTCATTAATAATGAAGTCATCAGTATTAGAGAAGATAGGGTTGTTTGATCCTTTATATTTTCTATATGCTGAAGAATATGACCTTTGCAGGCGAGCTCGTTATCATGGATATAAAATTGGAGTAGTAAGGGATAGCAAAATATATCATTGGCATTCTTTAATTCAGAAAAATGCGTTAAGCAGGAAAAGTCGTTATGTATTTTTTAAAAGTAGGTTTTTGTACTATTTAAAAGACCCTACTAGAAATTTTATAAAAAATTTATATGGATATTATTGCAAAAAAGATGGTTTGAAACTTGCTGGTGGATTCAAGGCTTTAAAAAACTTTAGATATTGTGTCCGTTTTATCCAAGCACAAATTTGGATAATGTTGCATTTACCATTGATAGCATATAGTCATTATCGCGATAGAAATATAAAATAAAACCATGAAAATAGCATTTTTAGTAAGTGTATTGCCAAGTAAAAGTAAACAAGGTCCTGGTTACCAGATGCATTGTTCCATGAGGTGAATATAAATGCCAAAAGTAAGCGTCATAATTCCAACATATAACAGAGCAAAACTTTTACCAAGAGCAGTTAATAGTGTCCTTAATCAAACTTTCAAAGATTTTGAACTGATTATTGTAGATGATGCATCTACTGACAATACTGAGGAAGTAGTAAAAACCTTTAAAGATTCAAGAATTAAATATATTAAGCACAGGATTAATAAAGGTGGTGCTGCCGCAAGAAATACAGGAATTAAAGCATCTAAAGGCGAATACATCGCTTTTTTAGATGATGATGATGAGTGGCTTCCGTTAAAGCTTGAAAAGCAAGTTTTTAAATTTAATGAATCTTCATCTAAGGTAGGACTTATTTACACTGGCTTTTCGAGATATTTAGATGGCGAAAATAAAGAAAGAGAAAAACATCTACCTAGACATAAAGGTAAGGTGTTAGATATATGTCTTGCTGGTTGCTTGACATCACCGCCAGAGATGTTAATTAGGAAAGAATTATTGAAAGAAATAGGAGGATTTGATGAAAAATTAAAAGCATCGCAAGATGCTGATATTCTTATACGCTTAGCGCAAGAGTGCGATTTTGATTTTATACCTGAAGCATTAACTAAACATTATATCCATGGAAAGCAAATCTCTTCTGATTTAAAGTTAAAAATAGAAAGCTATGAATATCTAATATCTAAATATAAAACAATTTATACTAAATTTCCTGATATACTTAGCATGAAACTTAACCATTTAGCCAAATTATATTGCTTGAATAACATGTCAAGAAAAAAACTTACTGCGCTTTTACAATCTATACGATATAAACCTATTCAGAAAGATAGTTATGTACATTTTTTATTTTCAGTTATATTACCCAATTTTATTCATAAGAAAATTGTTTTGAGAAATAAAATGAAAAAACGTACATTAAAAATATACTAGTTTTGTTTTTTATATAGTTGTATATAGTTAAAAGAGTTATATAAATCAACAGA
>CAZSCZ010000225.1:0-1417 GCA_964605455.1 uncultured Spirochaetia bacterium | reverse complement strand
TAATTATACATGGGAACGCACAGCAGAGGAAACACTCAAAGGATATAAAAAAGCGTTGGGTGTTACTAATGATAAAAGATAAAAATAAAATTTTAATGATATCCTATTATTTTCCGCCTTTAGGAAAGGGAGGAACCTTTCGCAGTTTAAAGTTTGCGAAATATCTACCTACTTTTGGATGGAAGCCGTTAGTTTTAACTGTCAGCGAAAAGTTTAATTGGCAAAAAGACTATAGTTTATTAGATCAACTCCCTGAGGATGTAAAGATATATAGGACTAAAGCACCGCATCCAAGAAAATTCTTTAAGATACTTTCTAAGGTTAAATTAGGTCGCATTGGCTCCATGATTGCGCGGACTTTCTTCTTTCCGGATCCAGAGATTTTATGGTTTCCTTTTGCAATTGGGCAGGCAGGCAAAATATTTAGAAAAAATAGTTATTCTATTGTTTATTCATCATCTGGTCCGGTTACTTCTCACTTAATTGCATATTACCTTAAGAGAAAATTTGGGATTAAATGGATAGCTGATTTAAGAGATGCGATGTTTGAAGATGATAAATTTTGGTATAGAAAACATTATACGATATTTCATAAATATCTTGCTCATAAAGTTGAAAAGTGGGTATATAAAGAAGCAGACCATGTGATAGCTAATACAGAACTTAATTATAAAAGGATTCAAGATAGATGGCATTTACCAAAGGAGAAGATTTCGTATATTCCTAATGGCTTTGATGAGGAAGATTATAGAAAGAATAAGTCTGTAATTAGAAAAAATGGGAAGTTCCAAATTAGTTACATTGGTGATTTCTATGGAGGGGATTTTAGTCCATATATCATATTGGAAGCTTTGCGGCAGATTAAAGAAAAAAATTATAAAATATACAAAAATATTGAGTTTAATATAATCGGTTCATCAAATCACTCATCACTTGTAGAAAAAATGCAACTTGACGATGTAGTTCGAGATAGAGGATATGTTAATTACAACGAAAGCATTGATTGGATAAGAAATAGTAATTTATTGATTGCTTTTTTACCTGATAGGAATATGGATTATTGTGTACCTCAAAAAATATACCAATACTTAAGGTCAGGAAATCCTATTTTAGGTATTATGAACGAAGGTTGCGCATCTGAGATATTAAGAAAAAGTGGACTTGGCATTATTGTGAAGCATAGAGCAGATGAGATTGCTGAAATGATAACAAAAATATACTCTGATAATTTGAAAAATAAAATTAAACCTAATTGGAGTTATATAAATCAGTATGAACGGCGTCATCAGACAGAGAAATTGGTCAATATACTTAATAATTTGGTAAAAAAATGAACATCATAATTATCACCAGTTCATACAAACCAAACATAGGCGGAGTAGAAGAGGCAGTTTATAATTTGACTGAGGAGTATAAA
>CAZSCZ010000224.1:0-3201 GCA_964605455.1 uncultured Spirochaetia bacterium | reverse complement strand
TTAGCAATAGAATTATTTTATCATAAAAGCAAGAAATCAATGAGAACATTCCTGTATGGCTTAAATTACTCGGCTATAGTCCCAAATCAATAACAACAGATTTATTAATGGGATATAAAAATGCAGTAAAAGAAATATTCCCTAATTGTTATTATAATCAATGTGTATTACATGCAGAGCGAGATGCTAAAAGAATAGTGAGAGAAAACTTATCAGGAGAAGTAGATAAAAAATACAAAAAGAAATTAATAAAGAATATACGGAACCTATTTGCCAGTAAGAAAGGCAGACAAGTAAAAAAACGGTACGGTAAGATACTAAAATTAAAAAAAGAATCACCAGAGGGAGCAGAAGAAGTTTTTAAAATGTTAGAAAAATTTTATCCCAAACTTTATCAATCAGTAATCAGGGAAGACATACCAAAAACTACAAACGCAGTTGAAAGAGCAATAGGAGAATTTGAAGAGAAATATCATTTAACGAAAGGATTTACCTCATTTTATTTCGCCAAGTTTTTTATTAAAGCATATCAGGTTTATTACAAATTAAGGAAGATTAGCTTTGGAATATTTATAAGGAAAAAATAGATTGGAGTTAAAAGGGAATCCTATAGGTAAACTAAAATTTACAGATTATTTAGTTCCTACATATTGCTGATTTTGTCAAGTCTAAACCTATTAACATTTTGGCAACGGTCTCCAATATAAAAAATAGAAAAAATTTAAAAAAGTAGTTGGCTTTTTCTTTTCATAGACGGTGCACAACTTTGTTAATTTTATAATTTCTGAATACTGATAATTGTGCACAAAATTACACAAAGTTAATAAAGTTTTGCACCGTCCCCACAATTCTTGACTTATAATAATATTTTTATTATAATTATCTATAATAACTTAAGATTTACTATGAAAAAAATTAGATTTACTCTAAGGTATAAGATTTTATTATTTATTTTGTCATTACTTATTCTTATTCTACTTATAATAACACCACTATATCTTGCAAAAGAGAAAGAAATTTTACTCTCAAATTTAATAAAACGCGGGCAGACACTTGTTAAAAATTTTGCGTTATCTTGCGAAAATCTTTTAATCACATCAGATGAACTGGGGCTTGAAGATGAAGTTGATGTTATTGTTAAAGAAAAGGATGTTCTTAGTGCTTATATTGTATTAAAGGATTTAACTTACTTCTTGCATAATAACCCTGCATTTCTTGGAAAAAAATATTTACCACCTACAAAAATAGAAATAAATTTGAAAGAATCTTATAATATTATATTACGGAAGAAAGAAATTATATATCAGTTTTTTTATCCTGTTTTTAAAACTACTTTGCACGGAAAAAGAACACACTTTGGAACTGCTTATATTGAAATTACTACTAAATTTATATATAAGCATCTTAATAAATTAAAAATAGAATCTTTACTTATTTTTTTTGGTATATTTGTTTTAGGCGTATTGGGAACCATTTTTTTATCATCAGTTATTGTTAAGCCAATAAAAAAATTAATGAAATGTACAGAGATTATTGGTGGCGGGAATCTTAAATATAGAATAAAACTCCATACAGGTGATGAAATTGAAATGCTTGCAAAAGAGTTTAATAAAATGACTTTAAGATTGTATAAAGCACAGAGAAAGTTAATTAAACAAAAACTTGTTGAGCAAGAATTAAAAATTGCTAAATCAATTCAAAAAGATATTATTCCAGATGAAATCCCTCAAATTACTGGGTATGAAGTTTTAACATTTTATAAACCTGCGCGAGAAATTGGTGGTGATTATTATTCTTTTATTGAAGTTGAGAAATATAAAAAAGGTATTGTTATAGCAGATGTTGCTGGCAAAGGTATACCTGCTGCCCTTATTATGAGTATGTTTCATACAATAATTAATTTTTATGGTTATGAAAATATAAATCCTGTAAATCTTATGAAAAAGGCAGCGTTTTGCCTTTCAAGATATTTAAAAAAAGGAAACTTTATTACATCAATAATTGGAATTTTGGATTTGCATTCTAATATTTTTAAATTTGTATCTGCAGGGCATGAGGCACCAATTTATTTTAGCTCTAAAAAAAATTCTTTCAAAATGATAAAATCTTCTGGTGTGCCAATTGGATTGATTGATGAAAAAACATTTGTGCACGAACTTTCTTTTAATAAAATAAAATTGGATAAAAATGATTTGCTTTTTCTATATACCGATGGTATAAGAAATCTCAAAAAGAAAAATGCATTTACAAATGAGGAACTTATCAATTTTTATAGTAATATTTTAAAAATTTCTGAGAATTCTTTCTCAAAGTTAAAAAACAAATTAAATGATGAAATATACTCATATAGCAAGTCTTTATTTGATGATATTACAATAATAGGAATAAAGAGGATAAGATAAGATGAGAATTAAAGAGCAGAAAAAGAATGATTTTACTATTATAACAATTACAGAAGTTAAAAATGGACAGCTTGATATATCAAATATTAAACAGCTTAGGCAAAGATTTAATCGTGTAGTTGAAAAGGGCAAAAGAAAAATAGCTATTGATCTTAAACAGGTAAAGTATATTGATTCTTCTACTATAGGCTTTTTTGTTGATGCCTTTAATTTACTTAGGAATTCTAATGGAAATTTTGCACTTCTTAATGTAGATGAGAAGATTATTGAAATACTTGATATGACAAATTTGACTAAATTTTTACCAATTTATAAAGAAGATGAATTATTGAATTGATAACCAGTATGTATGAAATTCTTATAAAACAGGAAATAGCACCAAAAATTTTTAGATTTGTAATTAATGCTCCATATGCAGCAAGAAATGCAAAATCTGGACAATTTGTTATAATTATTCCGCGTAAGAATGGCGAAAGGATTCCTTTAACTATATTTGATGCTAATGATAATGAAATTACTATAGTATTTCAGGTTGCAGGATTTTCTACGAATATTTTATCTTTATTTAATGTAGGCGATAAACTTGAAGCTGTTCTTGGTCCACTTGGGATGCCAGCTGAAATTGAAAGTTTTGGGAAAGTTGTATGTGTAGGTGGTGGAGTTGGAGCAGCGGTTTTGTATCCTGAAATAAAAGCGCTCAAGCAGAAAGGGAATACTATATATTCCATTATTGGTGCGAGAGAAAAATCGCTTGTAATTTTGGAAAATGAAATAAAAGAATTTTCAGATAAAATTTTTA
>CAZSCZ010000223.1:0-3223 GCA_964605455.1 uncultured Spirochaetia bacterium | reverse complement strand
CATCTGTATAGTAGTACCAATTTAAAGTAAGAGGTTCTATTTCAAAAGTTTTCATAGTCCTGATTCCGGCCAGAAACTTCTTTGCATCCTCGTTGGTAGGATCTATTTCAAGCACTTTTTTAAAGGTCTCTTTGGCTTTTTCTTTATTATCCATTGCAAGATAGATTTTCCCAAGGTTTAGATAAGCATCAATTTTGTCTCCACCTGCCTTAATGGCTCTATTAAAATACTCAATTGCCTTTTCATACTTCCCCGACCAGAAGCATACCCTGGCTATTCCCATAAGAGCATCCGCATCATTTTTTTCCTCAAGCAGGTATATCTGATACGTAGCGATAGCTTCGTTATATTTGCCCTGCCAGCTTAATATCTGGGCCTTTCTAAAAAGAGCCTCAGGATGATTTGGAACCTTCTCCAACACCTCATTTAAGTACTTAAGTGCCTCATCATACTTTCCCTGCCAGCTTAATATTTTGGCAAGACGTACCTTGATAAGAATGTTATTTGGATCTATTTTAAGAGCCTGTTTAAATGTTTCCGCAGCTTTGTCAAGTTTATCATCATGCTCATATCTAATTCCCATATCTATTAGTAGCTCTATCTTTTTTTTCTGTTCAGGTGTTAAACTGGTGTTTGATATATTCTGTGCATACACTAAAATTGAAGAAGTGATAAAAAACAGCAAAAAGATTGAAAGTGTAACTGTTATAGAAAATATTTTATTTTTAGGGATCATTTAAATAACCTCTTTTGATTTATCCAGATTATTCGAGTTATTCATGTTATAAAAGCTTTTTTTGTACCTTCTCATAATTGTTTCTATCCTTGCAAGAAGCTCATCGGGGCTAAAAGGTTTTTTCATATAGTCATCGGCACCACATCTTAAACCTTCAATAATATCCCTTTCTGTATCAAGGATTGACAAAAACATAATTGGAATATCTCTTGTTTCGGGTATTTCTTTTAGCTTTTTACAAATAGTTAGGCCGTCCATAAAAGGGAGAAGCCTGTCAAGAATGATAAAATCAGGTTTATGTTCAACTGCGTATTTGTAGCCTTTTTCGCCATCATTGGCAACTATGGTTTTATATCCGCTATTTTCGACAATTCTTCTTAAAAGCTCCAGCGTTTCAGGGCTGTCTTCCACAATTAAAATTAGTTTTTCCATGGTCATAATATTTATTAAATTTTTTATATAAAGCAAAATTTGATTTTATTACAAAAGGGTAATATAATTTTAATATACTGGTAATCTTATTATCGGTATTAATTACTTTAACCGAATAATATTTTTTATCAATTTTTTATAAGTATAAGACGAATAGGCAGAGTGAGATTTTTATCATGATTAAAAGTCTGCCTGCTTATTTATTAAAAGATAGCATGGCTGTGTTTTTTTTCAAAAAAAATTGCCGAAAATTAGATATATTAGTTTTCTGTGATATATTGTTAATGGTTAGAACAATTAAATAAAATAATATGGAGGTATAAAATATGATGAAGTACGCATCATTTTTGGTTCTTGCGTTAGGAATATTGATAGCGGTATTCGGATGTACCACAAGCTCTATCTATGACGTTGACGATGAAAACTTTGGAGTTATCAACGATGAGGCATGGCTTTACACCACACAAGTTGAACCTTCTGGAGAGGAGCTAACGTCCAAAAGCAAAGCATGGGGGGGTATTAATCTGAGCCTTAAAGAAACTGATTTTTTCATTATGTATAAGGTGGCCCATATAAACTCACCAACTCTCGATGGGAATACCCTTCAGGCTACGGATGTTGCGATTGTTGGGGATGGTGATCTCTCGTATGCCTATGTAACCTATGCAATGGCTGGTGATAGTTTTTATGGTGGTACAGATATACTGCAGTTGAAAAGGGGCTATTTCCCCAAGCTTAAGAGCAGGCTTTTAACAAAGAAGGAGGATGTCAATTCAGTTACCTATGATAGCTCAACGAATAAGCTTTTTTTAGGACTTCATGTTAATCCTGGTGCCTATGATTTAACCGGTGACTACCATGGAGCATATTTAAGATCAGTTGAACTTAATACAGATAAAAAGATAAAGGTGAATGCCGGGAGTCTTGTTACAAAAGGGGTCCCTCTACATAGCTACGCTGCAAACGATGCTGCTATTATGGATGATGAGGTACTGGTTCCTGTTGGTGCAGATGGTGGAGGAGTTGAAATAAGAAGTACCGGTGATATTACAGATGAAAATGTTGCTAATTTTATTAGTACCCTTAATAATAATTTGAATGATACAAGAGCAGTTGCTACTTATTATGATAGTAATGGTGATGTTGCCGGATTTCTTGTATATCAGGGGCCTGATCATGCAACTCCAACTTTGTATAAATGTGATACCGATGGAAAATACATAGCCTCTTTGCCAATAAAAAATCCAGTGCCTGAAACTGCTGAATCAAAATCAACCATAGAGGTACACGGAAATGTTGCATTTGTTGCTGCATCGGACGGTGGGGTATATGCTATTGATATTGATAATATGAAAATATTATTTAATATAGCAAATCCTGATCCAGACCTTTACGGGCTAACTGCTGATAAAGTTACGGCTAATGATGTTACGGTTGGAAAGCTTAAGGGATCAGATAAATCGGTAATTTTTATAGCCAATGGTGAATATGGGGTAAGAGCGTTTAAATTGGATTTTGACATTGATAGTGTGAATGATGTCGCGAGTTCCTTGTCAAAGTATGAACCTTCTAGTCATTACCTTGGAAATGTCCACCTCGGTACAGGGAATTCCGCAAACTCCGTTTTGTACAGAAACGGTTACCTGTTTGTAGGAACAGGGCTCGGTGGATTGAATGTCCTCTATGTGGTTGATTTTAATTTTCCAAGCTTACACGGAAAACCGCATTGGTCTACACCATCTCTCAGATGACTCTAAAACAGTCACTCTGTTTATAAAATATAAGGGGCCGTTATAAGGCCCCTTTTTTTATAAAAAGAGATAAATATTTAAATGCATCTCATTGAGAGTGGGCTACAAATATAAAACTAAGCTAAGCTTTTTTGCATAGCGAATTATGTAACTCCCGCTATATATGATTAGCATAGCGAGGCAATCCTTGTTTATCAATGTGATTAAAAATAAGGTGGAATTTAACGTAAAAAACTAAAACAGGGTAAATATTACCTTGATTAATCAGCAGAAATTCTTATCCTCAATATCCTTTATTTTGTTA
>CAZSCZ010000222.1:0-3233 GCA_964605455.1 uncultured Spirochaetia bacterium | reverse complement strand
GCCTCCATCACCACCAACAGCTGAACCATCTCCACCGCCAACTGAAGCAGTAGCACCTGAGGCACCACCGGTGGGACCAGAACAACCTTCACCTACTGAGACTGAAAAAAAACCGGAATCTCTTACTGATGAATTACTATCAGGTCTTGAAGAATTTGCACCATCTGCAGAGCCCCATCCAACACCGTCTCCAGCAGATTTATCATCACCGCCATCATCAGCTTCTGCTCCCCCACCAGCTGAAGAGGTTGGTGCACCACCACCACCTGCAGCATCACCTGAAGAAGTTATACCCCCATCTGTCCAAGTTCCATCATCAGAAGAGGTTTCACCCACTCCACCACAACCATCAGCTCCTCCACCAGTCACAGAAAAAGCTCCAATCCCGCCTACACCACCAACTTCTGAAGAAATTCCACAACCTCCAACACAAGTAAAGCCAGAAGAAAAAATATCTATATCTGAAAAGGATGCTATTAAAATCCATAAAAAAATTTCAAGCCTTCACCCTACATTAAAACAAGTAGTGCGAAAAATAGTTTTAAATGACGAATTACCTCCAGACGATATGCAAATATTGCTCCAGTATCTTTTAGAAGATGCACCAGAAGATAAAATAAAAGATTTTATAGAAACAAAAAAAAGAATCAAAATAGAAGAAATCGCTCCAGTATATCCTGCAAAAGTTCCTCCTATCCGAAAAAAGATTAAACCTTCAGTTTTTGATGTAATAATACATGATTTTGTGCCTATTCTTAGGCTTGTTGTTATTTTAATTGGAATTATCATATTGCTTTATTCAACTATATTTAAACCAATTATAAAATCACATAAAGCTAAATCTTTTATTCAGAAAGGTGTTAAGCTCATCCATACTGATGATATTGGTAATTTCAGTCGGGCAGAAAATCTTTTTAACCAGGCATTAAATTTAAAAAAAGATTATTATGAAGCATATATAAAATATGGTGATGCATATCTTGATGTAAAAAAATATAATAGAGCAGAAAAAAAATATACTGCTCTTATTAATAGAAATCCTGAATATATAAATGCATATCTACGATTAGGTGAATTACATTTACAACTTAACGAACCCAAGCGAGCTATTGAAACTTTTAAAACTGTATTGAAATATGATAAAAATAATATTACTGCTCTGGATAAAATTGCAACAATATATTATTATAAATTACAAAATAAAGAAAAAGCACTTGAAATTTATAAAAAGATTATAGACACAGAACCAGAAAATATTTATGCTCATTACGGATTACTTTCTATTTATATATGGAATAATGACATTGATAATGTTGAAAGAGAGCATTATCAAGTATTAAAGATAGGCAAGAAGAAAGATTATATGGACAAAAAGCGCCTTATAGAACTTGCTGCTTTTTATATGAAGTATCCTGCTGATGCACCTGCTAAAAAAGAAGAGTTACTACTTAAAGCAGAAGATACACTCAATCGTATTTTAAAAGAAGACAAAAAATACAGTGATGCTTATTATGAGTATGCCCGATTATACAAAGTAAGAAAAGATTATAAAAATGCTATAATATCTCTGCAAAAAGCTATAAATTTAAAAGAGGATGAGCCTAGATATTATAATTTACTTGGAGAAATATATATTGATACTGGCAATGCAAATCTTGCAATTGAAGCTTTTGAAAAATGCATTCAGATTGATCCACAATTCTACAAAGCATATTATAATCTCGGAAATATTAATTATTATCTACTTGATAATGATGAAAAAGCAAAAAAAGATTATCTTAAAGCTGCAGAAGCATTAAAAGATAAATATGCGGACTTAAATTATAATCTTGGCTGGATTTATTATAAAGCAGGTAATCTTATTGAAGCAAACAAATGGTTTACTTCTACCCTTGAAAAGATTGACAAAGAAAATCCAGTTGTTCATTATGCAATGGGCAATACTTATTTAAAATTACAAAAATATGAACTTGCTGTAAGTGAATATTTTAGTGCGATTGATTATTATAAAGAACTTTACGGTGAATATCCTAAAGTAAATATAGGGAACAAAGATATGGTAAGAGATATGGAAATTTTAAGTGCGATATACAACAATCTTGGAGTTGCTTATCTTTACCAGAAAAAAGAGAAGAAGGCGCTTGTATATTTCTGGAAGGCAATAGAAACTGCAAAAAAATTAGGTTATTCAAATGAAAATCCATCTGCAAGGATAAATATTCAATTTGTATTAAGAAGAACACCAGAAATGAAAGAGCCTTCTATTTTTAGTGAAATTCCCAAATCATTTAGAAATAGAATTTATGAAAAACCCATCCCATTTTAAAGCGCTCGCCCTTTTCAGTGGTGGCCTTGATAGTATTCTTGCTGTCAAATTAATACAATCTCAAGGTATTGATGTTGAAGCAGTTGTTTTTATTTCACCATTTTTTAATGAAAAAAATGCAGAACAATCTGCAAAAATGCTTGGAATAAAATTATATAAGATAGATATAACAGATAAAATAATAGAAGTGTTAAAAAATCCGAAATATGGATTTGGCAAAAATTTGAACCCCTGTATAGACTGTCATCTTTTAATGATAAAGGAAGCTGCAAAATTGATGAAGAAAATAAATGCTGAGTTTTTAATTACAGGAGAAGTTGTTGGTGAACGTCCTAAATCCCAAAATTATAAGGCATTAAAAATTATTGAGGAGCAATCAGGAATAAAAGGCAAATTGTTACGGCCACTTTCAGCAAAAAGACTTGCGCCAACAGAAATTGAAAAAAAAGGAATTGTTGCAAGAGAAAAGCTTTTAGACATAGCAGGTAAAAACAGAAAAATTCAATTTAAACTTGCAGAAAAAATGGGAATAAAAGATTTTCCTACTCCTGCAGGTGGATGTCTTCTTACTGTCCAGGAATTTTCAAATAGATTAAGAATAAGTCTTAAAACAGGAAAACTTCAACCATCGGAAATTGACATTTTGAAGTATGGCAGGCATTTCCTTACAGAGAATGAAACAAAAATAATTGTTGGCAGAAATGAATCTGAAAATACAAAACTTTTACAACTTGCTGATAATCTTCATTACATACTTGAATTAAAGGATTCACCTGGTCCATTAACAGTTCTACAATCTTCTGAGCCACAAGAAAATGAAATTTTACAATCAGCTTCACTTACAGCAAGATAAAGTAAATTAAGAGAATTGCCAAATGTTAATGTTAAATATTATCAGAAAATTTAT
>CAZSCZ010000221.1:0-3241 GCA_964605455.1 uncultured Spirochaetia bacterium | reverse complement strand
AAATTTAATCTCAAAAGAGATTACTATAAGAAAAGTAAAGGTTATAGGGAATACTTATACTGACAAAGAAGTAATTCGTCTTATTTCTGGAATTAAACAGGGAGATAAGATAGATGAAGATGAACTTGATTCTTATATTCAAAAAGCAAAACAAAGACTTGAAATTACCACTTATTTTTTTTATGTTGGAGTGTATGTTATTCCACCGCTAAAATATCCTCAATATAGAACCATAGTAATTGAAGTAAAAGAAGGTTTTTTATACAGATTTGGTGGTGGTCCCATATATGGTTTGTTTGGGTATGAAAATTTTAATGGCAAAGCTGATTCTATTTACTTATACGCAGGGTATAATATACAGAGAATAATTTTTATTAATAAATTTTTATTTAATTCATATTGGTATTATAAAATAGATTTAAAACATACTTTAGAAAATTATGAAGTATTGGGTGCTAATAAAGAACTGGATATTTCTCTTTTTTCATTAAATTTTCAACCTGGCTATATGCTAACACCTGATTTCAAAATTTTTCTAATTTCAAAATTTAACTACTACCTTGTTGATGATGACATATACAAATTTCCGATTCCAGGTTGTGGAGTAGAATATAATACTGGAAATAGTTTTCTCTCACCAACAGCAGGCTGGTATATAAATTTTGAATATTTATATTACATTAATAAAGATTTCTATTCTATTACAGGGAAAATAGTAAAGTATATTTCATTGACAAAAATTTTTACATTTGCAATGTTAATACAGGCATCAACAATACAGGGAAATCCCCCATATTTTTTATTGAATAGAGCAGAACAAATAAGAACAAAATTGTATTCAGAATTAGAAGGCAAAAATTTATATCTGGGAAGTATAGAATTACGAGTTCCATTAAAGGAGTTTATATTGTTTGGTATGGTAGAAAGTGTATTAAAAGGTATTGTATTCATTGATTACGGAAGAGGTTTTAATAACACAGAAATAAAAATTTTAAAAAAAGGAGAATTTGTATATGGTGCTGGTATAAGGCTTTTATTAAAAATGCCTGTATATTTGCCAGTAAGATTAGAATATGGATATAATGAAAAGAACAACGGTATGATATTTTTTTCAACAGAAAAACCATTTTAAAGGAGGTTAAGTATGGCTATTCAAAAAATCTATTTAGTTTTCTTTATGTTTTTATTTATATTTTCAACGATTTATGCACAGCAACAAAAAATAAATGATTTTACATCTCTAACAAATGTAAAAATAATAGAACAAGAAATTAAAAAAATTGAGAAAAAGAAAAAATTGAATAAAAAAGATTCGTTAAACCTTGTTATATTATATCACAATCTTGCTCTATATAAAAAAGAATTAAAAACAACAGAAAGAGCAATTGAAAAAATTGAGAAAATATATAAGAAAAATAAAACACCAATAATTACTACTTATTATGGTTCAACTTTAACTTTAATTGGAAGAGATTCAAAAAATCCTGTTATTAAAATTCAATATGTAAAAAAAGGATTAAAATATATTGATAAAGCCATAGAGGAGAAACCTGATAATCTATTTATAAGAATGGTAAGAGCGAACAATAATCTTGAATTACCATCATTTTTCAAGCGTCTGAAATATGCAATAAAAGATTTTGAATGGATTCGGAAAAATTTTGAAAAAGGCAAAATCAAATTAAAACCCCAAACAATGGCAGAAGTATATTACAAATTAGGTGATGCGTATAAGAGAACAGGCAAAGTAGAAAAAGCAGTAAAGATGTGGCAAAAAGCAAAGAAAATTTCACCTGAAAGTGAATATGGAAAAAAAGCAAACGAGATATTAGAAATATTTGAAGAATAGATTTAATATATCTTGTCCTTTAAAACAAAAAATTGGAGGTAAAAAAATGAGAAAACATTTTTTAATTGGATTAAGGAATTTATTACGAAATCCACGACGCACAACAATAACACTTCTTGCAATAATTTTTGGAATAATTGGCATATTAAGTTTTGCCGGTTATGTAGATTATTCAATGTTGGGGCTTCGGGAAATTCAAATAAGAGGTGGAATTGGACACTATCAGATATATCAAAAAGGTTATACCACCAGAAAAGGTGAAAGCGCTCTTAATTATCTGATAGAGAATACGGACAAAACATATAAATATTTAATGGCATTACCATATATAGTTGAAGCTATACCTTCATTAACAGGAGAGGCTTTGATTAGCACAGGTGATAAAACAAAATTTGCTTTAATTCAGGGAATAGATGCTGAAAAGGAAAAAGCCTTTGGAGATTTTAAGGCAAAGGTAGTGACAGGTAGTGAAATCTCTAAAAGCGATAATTATAAAATAATAATTGGCAAAATACTTGCAGAAAATTTAGGTGTTAAAGTTGGCGATATGCTTACAATAATGGCTACGACTAAATATGGTGCAATTAATGCTGTTGATGTAGAAGTTAAAGGAATAGTAAACACAGGGATAAAAGAATATGATAAAGTTTTAGTAAAGATGCCACTTAAAACATTACAGGAGCTGCTTGATGTACAAGGAATAGAAAAGTATATAATTATACTTGAAGATACAGAATATACAAAAAAATTTGGAACATATCTTGATAAATTAATTAAGAGAAAAGCGTTATCACTTGAATATAAAAACTGGCAAAATTTAGCAACATTCTATTTTAAAGTAAAAGGGATGTATGAAGCAATGCTTTCTATTATAGAGATAATCATTATAGTAATAGTAGTATTTTCAATTATTAATATAATGAGTACTATTATTTTCGAAAGAATGCGAGAAATAGGAACTATTAGAGCAATTGGCTTAAAAAAAAGTGGTGTTATGTTTATGTTTTTATCTGAGGCTTTCTGGCTTGCAATTGTTGGTTCTATTCTGGGAATACTGATTTATCAGTTAGTAAGTTTTCTGATCAATAATTCCGGCGGTATTTATATACCACCACCACCAACTATGACGCAAGGTTATTACGCAATGTTTATGCCAACTGTATCCCGATATTTTGAAGCGATTGGAATTGCTGTGTTATCTGTCTTTTTGGGTAGTATTTTGCCAGCATTGAAAGCAGCAAGAATAAAAATTGTTGATGCAATCAGATATGTATAGGAGGTAATATTTATGGAAGATATAGTTATAAAATTTAATAATGTAATAAAAGATTATGTACTTGGTAAAACAAGGGTAAGAGCTTTAAAAAAAGTTTCTTTTGAAATTAAAAGAGG
>CAZSCZ010000220.1:0-3256 GCA_964605455.1 uncultured Spirochaetia bacterium | reverse complement strand
GGTCCCAGAGTTCTGGTGGTTGATTTTTATAGTCCCATTCAAAATCTTCATCTCTGGGTGAAAATACTCTTTCCTTTGCTCTAATTCCATGCTCGTCACGACGGATTCCCAAGTATAATGCTTTGAATCCATATTTCCGAATCGCATCCTTTAGTGCATTTGTTTTTAATTCTGTACAACAAGTAAACTTCCCTTTCTCGGGTCCCATACCTTTTTTAATTGCTTCTTCGTTTCTATGTACAATTAAATTTAAATTCCATATTTTGGCATATTTGTCTCTAAATTCATATATCTCTTTAAATTTATACCCTGTATCAATATGAAGTATTGGAAAAGGAATTTTTCCATAAAATGCTTTTCTAATTAGCCATAAAAGAGTTGTAGAGTCTTTTCCAATTGACCAGAGCATTGCTACTTTTTTAAATTGATAATATCCCTCTCTTATAATATAAATTGATTGATTTTCAAGTTTTGATAAATGGTCCATTTTTCCTCCTCCATATTTATTTAAATATATCCTAATTCTTTAAGTTTCTGTGCTATAATTTTTAAATCCTCTTTTGTTAAATTACCCTTTACAGGTAAATCTGCCAGTGGATGCTTACTTCTTCCCCAGGAAATTTTTTCCCATATGCGTTCATGAAAGTAATATAATATTACTCTGATTCCATGAAACAGTAAAGTAATAATTGTCATCTCTTTAAAATTTCCTGTAATACAATAAGCAATAATACCTAATAATACAATGCCTGTAACTCTCCATACAATAGATTTAACAAGAGATCTAATTCTTGTATCCAACACTCTTCTCCTTAAAAGAAATTTAAGATGTTCTTCGAAACATTTTCAATTGAATCTATATCCTCAATCTCAATATTTATCCCACAAATAAATGCATCATCATAAGTATGCATTCCATTTAATGCTGTATTTTCGAAAATCTTATCTGTATCAATACGTGCTTTTAAGTCAAAACCATTAACAGGATGTGCAATTATATCTGCTGCATTTTCAAGATATGGTCCTGAATAAATTTCCTCTCTGTAAAAAACTTTATCAATAATTTTCTCACCTGTCTGTGGATGTTTAAATTCTAATAACTTATCTCTTATCATTTCTCTTATTTCCTCATATTTCTCTTCTTTAACACTTCCTTTCTCTTCTCGTCCTTCAAGATTTATATAAATTCTACCCGGAATTAAAGAATAACATATACTCTCCTTATGATAATTTGACAATTTTTTCTCTTTGCCAGATTCAAATTTCAATAACCCTATCTCTTCAAGCCAAACATTCAATTGAACTTCATTTTTAATCTTGCAGAAACCATGGTCAGATAAGATTATTAATCTATCTTTCTTAGATAATTTGTCTCTTAATTTTCCAATATAATAATCAAGGGTTTCAAAAAATCTATTAGTATCATCTTTAAATTCCCCATTATTTTCTACATCATCCCAATAAAAATGTAATAATCTATCTGTTTCCATAATATGCAACTGAAAGAAATCCCACTTTTCTTTTTTCATTAATTCAAATGTGACCTCAAATCTTTTTTCAAGTGCTTTAAATATCTCATCCATAAATTTTCTTTTATTTTCCCTTGCAAGCCACGCATCAACATCTATTATATATTCTTTAGACTTAAAATATTGATTATATTTATCAGGATAGCATAATTTATCAATATCTGTACATAAAAATCCTGAAGCGAGAATTCCATTTACCTCTTCTGGTGGATATGTTAAAGGTACATTTATAACTATCACTTTTTTACCTTTTTTTGAAAGAATCCTCCATAAGGTATCGGCTTTTCTATCTGTAGATAATGGAATAAAAATGGAAAACGGGTTAGGTTTTCTATCAATAAATCCGAATATAGAATGTTCTGCAGGATTTGTACCCGTCATATAACTTGTCCAGGCTACGGATGAAATTGTGGGATATACAGAATTCATCCTATGATATGATCCCTGTTTACATATCTCAAACAAGTTGCGCATTTTATTTTCTTTAAACATCTTTTCAATTAAAGTATAGGGAACCCCATCAATGCCTAATACAAACACTCTACTTTTCATAATCCTTTCCTTACACAAAGTCTTATTTTATATTTTTAAAACTACAAACTAAATTTTAGTAATAATTCCACCGGCACAAACATCTGCGCCTCGCATAAATACAAATCTTCCCAGTTCAGGAACATCATTAAACAATTTTATAGCAATTGGATTTTTTGTTTTTATAATAACTTCACCAACTTCCAGATTTTTTAATATCTTTGAATTTTCTTCTATTAAATCTAAACTTGAGGAATCCATTCTTTTTAAAATCTTCAATATTTTACAACTCATTTCCTGTGTAGCACATCTAATCGTAAGCTTTTCATTTATATCAAACTCAGTTTTTGAAAGCCAAAAAATATTGGCAAAAAATGTATCAGTTAATTTTGGTTCTTCTCCTTCTCTACATATTACATATCCTCTTTCAATAAAAACAGGTTCAGATGTAGTAATACCAATTGATTCACCAGCTAAAGCTACTGTTTTATTTTCTTCAAGAAATTTCTCTATTGTTTTTACAGATGTAATATATTCTGTTGGCAATATTTTTATTTTATCCCCAACTCTTATGGTTCCGGCTTCTACTCTACCGACTATAATTCGTTTATCATCTATTTTATATATATCTTGAACAGGAAATATAAGTGACTTTTTCTCTGATGAAACTTTATTTTCAAAAGAATCAAGTGCTTCCAGCACAGTGGGACCATCATACCAGGGCATCTTATCTGACTTCTTTGCTACATTATCACCTTTCATTGCTGAAATTGGAATATAATATTGTGGTTCTATATTTATAGAATTAAGAAAGTTAGCCATATCACTTTTTATATTGTCAAAAACCTGTTCATCATAATTTACAAGGTCCATTTTATTAACAAGCACAATTACCTGTTCCAATCCAAGCATACTTAATATATAGGAATGGCGCTTAGTCTGTTCCTGCACACCTTCCAGTGCATCAATTATAACAACACCAGCTTCTGCCTGTGATGCGCCAGTTATCATATTTTTTACGAATTCTATATGTCCCGGCGCATCTATTATTACATATTCTCGTTTATCGGTTTTGAAAAATGTCTGGGCAGTATCAATTGTTATGCCCTGCTCTCGCTCCTCTCTCAAATGATCCATTAAAAAAGAAAATTCAATCTCTCTACCTAATTCATTTGAACTTTTTTTAACTTCTTCTA
>CAZSCZ010000219.1:0-3301 GCA_964605455.1 uncultured Spirochaetia bacterium | reverse complement strand
AACAAACCCCTGTGCCAAATGGTGTTGGTGCTGTAAAATTTCCAGTCCCATCATTTATGTATTTATCAAGCCTCTCACTGGCATGACCGTGACTGTCCTTGTGAGACCCTGTGACAATCAAATCTAAATCCCCATCATTATCAATATCTCCAAGCGCTATGGAACTCAGCCAAACCCCTAAGCCAAAGGATGTGCGTGTAAAATTTCCAGTCCCATCATTTATGTATTTGTCAAGCCTGTTTCTTCCTGTAACAATCAAATCCAAATCACCATCACCATCAATATCACCAAGTGCTATGGAACCCTCATCAACCCCTCTGCCAAAAGGTGTTGGTGCTGTAAAATTTCCAGTCCCATCATTTATGTATTTGTCAAGCCTGTAACCACCACCATCTCCTGTGACAATCAAATCTAAATCCCCATCATTATCAATATCTCCAAGTGCTATGGAACTATACCAAACCCCTCTACCAAATGGTGTTGGTGCTGTAAAATTTCCAGTCCCATCATTTTCATATTTGTCAAGCCTACGATTACCACCACTTGCATCCCGTCCCGTAACAATCAAATCCAAGTCTCCATCATTATCAATATCCCCAAGCGCTATGGAACCATTATAAACCCCTTTGCCAATGGATACTGGTCCTGAAAAATTTCCAGCACCATTATTTTTATATCTGTCAAGCCGGTATTTCATACTACTGCCATTAAATCCTGTAACAATCAAATCTAAATCCCCATCATTATCAATATCTCCAAGCACTATGGAACTCCAATGAACCCCTAAGCCAAAAGATGTTGGTCCTGCAAAATTTGCGGAGACACTTTTGATGTTAAATATCAGAACCATACTGAAAAGCCAAAATATTATCAAACTTAAACATTTTTTCATTTTTTATCCACCTTTTTTTTGTCCTAAACTTGTTCTGAAATTATAACTTAAACCATACCTAAAATTATAAATCACACATTTTGGATTTACCTACTTTCTAAAGGCACACCTCCCACTTACAGGATGTGAGTAGGGAGTGTGCCTTTCCCCACTTAAATTACCGAATACTCTCTCGTCAAAATTAAAATTGCTCGGAAATCATAATCTAATTACATATATACAATTAAAACATTGTATTTCAATCTTTAATCTTTAATTCTCTATAATATATTATAGCACATTTTCTTAAAAATATCAACTTTTTTACTTTTTTCACTTTTCACTTTTTTTTATCAGCAATAAAGATTGAACTGTCAAAATTTTGCTTGTAGGAGCTTGATAAATCAGTCCTCTACAATTTCTCTGTTTGTTTAACGGGTTGTCATAATTTATGCTTAAAATTAGGACTTCATTCGTTATTGCTGGATAATACTGGTTTGGTTAAAATTTTATTTTTTACAAGTATAATAATTACCCAGGTGGAAGAGATACTACAGTAATTTGTTGATTTATTTTTATTTCAAATCTTTTTGATGCATTTTTATTAGTGGCAAAAATTTCAAGTAAATTAAAACTATTGAACAATGCTCCCCATTTCTCCTTTGCCTGATAGTTTTTACTTATTTTTTTAATTTTTAAATTTTTTATTTTAATACAAAATTTTTTATTTTTCACAAAATTGAAAAATTTCTCTTTGGATATATTTGATATGCAATTTCCAAATCTATCAATATAGATAATTTTACCTTTTATAAGAGTCTCTTTCTCTATAATAGATGGAAATTCAATTTTTTTTATTTTGTTTAAGTTATTTAAAGGGACACATAATTTTTTTATATTAATTCCTTTACTAATGAAGCCTGCTAAAGGGGCAAATATATCTCTGCCATGAAATGTGTTGGATTGAGGGAATGGGATATATTTGTTTGGTAGTTTGAGATAATAAATTTCTTTTGTTTTATGCTCGTGTAATAAAAAAGAAAGAATGCCATTGTCAGGTGCAATAAAGATTTTTTTCCTTTGTTTTAAAATAATTACCTTTCTTTCAGTTCCTACACCAGGGTCAACTACACAAAGAAAAATTGTTCCTTCAGGAAAATATTTATATGAATTTTCGAGCAAAAAAGAAGCCTCTATAATATTTTGAGGTGAAATGTTATGCGTTATGTCTATAATATTTAGATTGGGATTTATATTATATATTACTCCTTTTATTACGCCTACAAAATTATCATCAAGCCCAAAATCTGTAATCAGTGCTATATGTTTATATTTAGTCATAATGAAATAATCTTATTATGCCAGAAATAATAAATATATATTCTATAATTTTAAAAACAAGAAAAAATTTTAACAGGATGTAGGGATTTAGAGTACCGAATTTTTATTTGACCATTTATATTAAAAATATTAAGTTTTTTTAGGATGCAATTAAAAATAGGGGAAATAGTAGATAGCAGATACAGAGTTAATGAAACACTTGGTGAAGGTGGAATGGCAGTTGTTTATAATGCCACAGACCTTAAGAAAAAAAAAGAAGTGGCTATAAAATTTCTTAAAGCTGGTATTACCTCTTCTCATATTGAAGATAAGATAAGATTCAGAAAAGAAGTAGAAGTGGTTAGTAGATTTAATCATCAGAATATAGTTAAAATATATGGAGTAGGGGAGTACAAAGATATACCATATATAGTAATGGAATTATTAGAAGGGGAGAGCCTATATAGGATATTAAACAGAGAGAAAATATTTAGAATAAAAGATGCAATAAAGATAGTCAAACAAGTAGCAGAGGCATTGAGGTATGTACATAGTAGAGGAATTATTCATAGGGACCTGAAGCCAGATAATATTATGATAGATAGAAAAAGCGGAGATATAAAATTATTAGATTTTGGGTTGGCATTAGTAATGGAACTAAGTGAGATAAAAGAGGAAGAAGCGATAATAGGGACTTTTGGGTATATGTCACCTGAGGCTACAGGAATAGTGAACAAACCTGTAGATGAAAGGAGTGATTTATATTCACTTGGTATAATATTTTATAGGTTACTTACAGGGGAATTACCATTTAAAGGTAAAAGAGTAAGTGAAATACTGCATCAGCAAGTAGCAGTAATACCGATAAGACCTGCTAAGTTGAATTCTTCTATACCAAAAGTAATAGATGATATAATAATGAAATTGCTGGAAAAGGAGCCAGATTTAAGGTATCAAAGTGCTGCTGGATTAATATATGATTTAGAGAAATTTGAAAAAGGTGAAGAAACATTTGTTATTGGTGAAAAAGATCAAAAAATAAAGTTAAGTTATAGGGTGAGATTAATAGGACGACAGAATGAATTTAATAAGATAATTGAGTTATTTGAC
>CAZSCZ010000218.1:0-3371 GCA_964605455.1 uncultured Spirochaetia bacterium | reverse complement strand
AGAAAGCCCTTGGGATTATTATCAAAAGATTTCCTTATTTTCAGGTTTATTTGAAAAAAAAAGTTTTAAATTATGTATTTGAACACACAAACGATATTCCATTAGTTGAGAAAGATACAGAATGGACTAATAGATATATAGACTTTCGAAAAAAGTCTTTTCTATTTAGAGTTAAATTTTCTGAATTTACAATAGCTCTTGAGCTTTCACATATATTATCTGACGGATATGGAACGCTAACTTTTCTTATGTCCCTCTTGAATCAATATTTTAAATTAGAAAACAAATTCATAGAGAATATAGATTTAATTAAATGCCCAGGGGAAAAAATTGATGAGGCTGAATGGAAATGTGGTTACAGAAGCACATTTTCAAGTAAAGGTCCAAAATTAAAAATGTTTGCACCTGCATATATTTCAAAGAGTAAAATGATACCAGTTAATAAGTACTATAGTACAAGAATTATAATGATTCTTGAAAATGTTCAATTTTTGGCTAAAAAAATGCATGTAACTTTAAATGTTTATATGTCAGCTATTTATGTATATGCATTACAGAAAATGTTTATGGAAGATATTAAGAATAACATGGCTAAACCAAATATTCCAATCAGAATGCAGATACCTGTAGATCTAAGAAAATATTATCCTTCGAAAACTTTAAAAAATTTTTCGTATGTTTATTCTCCATCTTTCCATTCAGCAAATACTATTTATTCATTTCAGGAAATTACAAAACATATATCAAATCATTTAAGACATGAACGTCATACTGGTTATCTGGAAAAACAAATTGCTAGAAACTTAAGACTTGAAAAAAACATATTCTTTAAATTTACCCCATTATTTATTAAAAACCTGCTCTTCAGTTTTTTTTATTTTCTTTTTTCAAGAAATAGATTTTCAGGTATACTTACAAACCTGGGTAATATTAAACTACCCCCTTCTATGGAGAATCTAATTGAAAGTTTCAATATTCTCCCGGGAAACTCTCACTTCCTTGGGAGAATATCAGCTTTATATAGCTACAAAGGTATACTGGAAATGAATATAGGAAGCTCTTGTGAAGATCTTCGATTAGAAAAAAACATAATCTCAATATTAGAAGAACTTTCAATCAAGCATAAAGTTATCTACAAACGAGACAACCTGAAATAATCATTCCGGCCTTATATTTACAATTTTTCTTCATCCAGTTTATTGGTATATTTATCTTTTGGTTTAATTTGATATGCTGGTTTCCTTAAAGCATTTACCTGAATATATGACCCTGATAAAACAGCACCGAAAATTGCTGTAAGATACTGTGTAAATAATCTCCATAGAATAATTGCAATCCCAAGAAGATAAACAGGAACAGTACCCTTAAAAAGAAGAACAAAAATCCCTTCTCCAAATCCGGCTCCTCCGGGAGTAGGCTGAAAACCTATAAATGCCTGCTGTAAAAGGCTTAAAGCAATCCCCTTTAAGACAGGAAGTTGAATTCCAAGTCCAAGAAGAATAAGATAAAGTATAATAATTTGCAGAAAATGATATATAAAAACCCAAACATTTCCAGCCAGGAAATAGAAAAAATGACTACGGAAATACTGTCTAAAACTCTTTCTTGCATAGTAGGCTTCGTGTATTGCTTTCTTTTTAAAATTATGTGTTATTTTTATCAATTTTATCTTATTAAGAATATTAGTCAAACCTGTAATTAAAGTAATTAAGAATCGGGGACTAAGCATAGCAAATAAAGCCAGACCTGTTAAGAGAATAAATAATATGCTCATAATGAGAAACAAACTTTTGAAATAGGATATATCAGTAATATACCTTTTGAAAAAAAATATAATAATTACTACTCCAATAAAACTTATTGCAGCTTTTGATATTACTTTCATTAGCACTGCAGAGGAAGCCTTTCCAGGAGATATACCCTTTTTACTCAATGCAAATATCAGAAAAGGTGTTCCACCTGAATTCATAGGAGTAATTATATTGAAGAAATTTTTTAAAGCAGTAAATTTTAATGCCGTCCATAACCCTATACTCTCACCTGTTCCGCAAACAAAACTCTTCAAAGATAATGCCTCAATACCAAGTGTTGCAGCCCATAGCACTGTTAGAACAATGAGGAAAGAAAAATTTAACCCGGATAGAACCTCAAATGTCTCGTCAGTTGTGGTAAAAACAAATACAAGACCAACAGAGATTATACTAACTACAAAAAAAATAATTATCTTTTTTAAATTTACAAACAACTTTATCCTTCCCCCGTAATAAAAGCCAAAAATATATCGGATTAGCTTTTATGGATTTTATAAAATCTACTTTATTTAAATATTTCAAGTGCTTTTCTGTAATCCTCTTCAAAATCAACCTCTATACACCTATAAGCAGACACATTAAGAGGTTTAACGGTAATTCCTTTCTCTATTATCTTTTCAATTCCTTTTTCAAAGTAATCATTATTATCACATTCATGGAGAGCCTTTAAAAAATCAGAAAGGAATTCTTTTGAAATTCTATTAATTCCCAATGCTTCGCCTTCACCATCCTCAATATTTTTTGAAATTGCTTCCATTTCGCCTCGTCGATTTGTTCTGTATTTAACCTCTTCCTTACCACACTTACTGTTATTAACAGCTACAATATTCCCTTTTCCTTTAATTATCATTTCAATAATGGATTTGTCGAAAACAACATCACCATTTATCCAGATTACATCATCTTCAAGATCTTTTAATCCATAGAAAAGACTTTTAGATGTATTGGAAATATAGTATATAGGGTTATATACATAGAACACATCAGGATATTCTTCCATGATAAGTGATTTTTTGAATCCAACTACGATATATATTCTTTTAATCCCTGATTCCCGAAGAAACCTTATCTGTCTTCCCATAATTCTTTCACCATCGGGAAGAAATGAAAGTGATTTTGGCAGAGGCCTACCCATGCGACTTCCTACTCCTGCAGCAAGTATTACAGCAACCATATTTTACCTTTTAATTTAATTGTATTTAGACTATAATAAGCATTATAATTGTAATATACAAATTATAAAAGAGAATTTCAAATAAATATAAGGAATCTTACACATGAAAAATCAATTCAAAGAAACTTATACTTCAACATTAAAAGAGGTAGAAGTTTATCTTGATCTTATTATATATCGACCACTTGCGTTTCCTATCATACTTATTGCAAGAAAACTTAAATTAAGTCCCAATTTTATTACTACTATATCTTTTGTTCTTAGTATATTCAGCGCTTACTTTTTTGCAGCAGGACAAAATATATATGCCTCTGTTTTCCTTTTCTTAGCCACACTTTTTGACTGCATGGATGGTCAGCTTGCCCGCTTAACAGGTCAATTCTCAA
>CAZSCZ010000217.1:0-3389 GCA_964605455.1 uncultured Spirochaetia bacterium | reverse complement strand
CATAATTACAAAATAATTAAATTATAAAAAATGGGTTAACAAATTATAAATTTTTTGACTTTCGGTTAAAAAGTTATTATGTTTGGACAAAACTCAGGAGAGTGAGTGAAAGATGGATATTTTAAGTGAACGAATCAAACAAGTAAACCCATCTGCCACCTTACAGATTAGTGCTAAAGCAAAGGCAATGAAAAAGCAAGGTCTTGATGTTATAAGTTTTGGAGCAGGTGAGCCTGACTTTGATACACCTGAATATATTAAAAATGCTGCGATTGAAAGTATTAAAAAAGGTGAAACTAAATATACACCTGCTTCAGGAATTAATGAATTAAAATCAGCTATAGTTGAAAAATTAAAAAGGGATAATAATCTTGAATATACTGAAGAAAATATTGTTGTATCCTGTGGAGCCAAGCATTCTATATATAATGTAATACAGGTATTAATTAATCCGGGTGATGAAGTAATTATATTTTCACCATATTGGGTATCTTATCCGGAACAGATAAAACTTGCTTCAGGTGTGCCAGTAGTTGTAAATACTGAAGATAATAAATTCAGAATAGATATTGAAAAATTAAAAGAAAAAATCACATCCAAAACAAAATTAATAATTATAAATTCACCACAAAATCCATCAGGCTGTGTATATGATAAACAAACAATTGAAAAACTTGCAGAAATTGTTTTAAATCAGAAAAATCTATTTATCCTTTCAGATGAAATATATGAAAAAATTATTTTTGATAATAAAAAGCATATAAGTATTGCTCAATTGGGAGATGAGCTGAAGAAAAGGACAATACTTATAAATGGTATGTCAAAAACCTATGCAATGACAGGGTGGCGAATAGGTTATCTTGCTGCAGAAAAAGAGATAGCATCCGCTGTATCAAAACTTCAAAGTCAAAGCACATCAAATCCTACTACATTCTGTCAAACCGCTTCAATTGTAGGACTAAAAGAATTAAGTGCAGAAGTAGAAAATATGCTAAACGCATTTGCTGAAAGACGCAATATTATTTATAATTGCCTTGCCTCAATTGAAGGAATTGAGCTCGTAAAACCCGAAGGTGCCTTTTATATATTTCCGAAAATTTCATATTATTATGGAAAAAAGATTGATAATACAATTATAGATTCGTCAATCAAATTTGCTGAAATGCTTCTTGAAAAAGCAAAGGTTGCTGTGGTTCCAGGTAGCGCATTTGGTTGTGATGAATTTATACGGCTCTCTTTCGCTACTTCTGTTGAAAATATAAAAGAAGGCATAAATAGAATAAAATATTTTCTAAAAAATTTAAAGTAAAGGAAAAATTATGGGAGATGTAAAATTTAAAAAACCAAAATTAATTTTTGGTATATCATCTGATTTGATTCAATCCTACATAAAATTTGCAGAAGAAAAAAATTTTGAACAATTAGTTATAGAAGAACGTGGTGTAAAAATCACTATAAAACGCGAAAGAAAAGAAGAAAGTTCTCCGTCTAAAATTATTCCTGTATCTTCAGCTGCGAAACCTACTGAACAGCTTCAGTTAAAGTTTAATAAAAAGGATGAGACTGAGGAACCTGGTCAGAAACAAGAGGAAACATCTTCAAATGATGAAGAAAAATATCATAAAATAACTTCCCCACTTGTAGGGACATTTTATCGTGCTCCCGCACCTGGGGCACCACCTTTTGTTAATGAAGGAGATACAGTATCGCCTGGCCAAACTCTCTGTATTGTTGAAGCAATGAAAGTTATGAACAAAATAACATCTGATATAAATGGAAAAATCGTAAAAATTATACCAGAAAACGCTCAGCCTGTAAAACAGGGCGATGTTTTGTTCCTCATTGAACCGTTATGACAAAAAAAATTTTTCAAATTCGGGTATGTGGAATAACCTTTATTTCAGATAAACTCCTGCTTATTACTCATAAAAAATCTGGTAAAGAATATTGGGTGTTTCCAGGTGGAAAAGTTGAATTTGGCGAAAAAGCAGAATGTGCGATCCTAAGAGAATTTATGGAGGAACTTAATCTTGAAGTTAAAATAAAAAGATTCCTTTTTTATAATGAATCCCTGCCACCTGATTATCCTGTTCATTCGCTTAATCTATTCTTTCTTCTAAAACCACTTACAACAAAAATTAAACTTGAAGAGAATAGTATTATTGGTAAATATGATTTATTTAAAAAATCTTCTATTAAAGATATTCAACTTTATCCGAAAATAAATAATGTAGTAATAAAAAATTTCTCGTTATGGTTGAATGAAATTAAATGAAAAGATTAATTATATTTTTAATTTTTTTAAGTTTAAATTTAAAACTTAATGCATATCTGCGTAAAAAAGTTATTAAAGACGGGAAGGTTCAAGAAATTATAGAATATGGAGAGATAAACTGGACAGATGGAATTTTAAAAGTTAGAGGGACATCAAATCTTCCCATCATAATAAAAAATAAATTTGATCCACGAACTCAATCAGATGATTTTGAATATGCGCCAGATAAAGCTACTGCTCGGCTTATGGCACTTAATAAAGCAAAAGAACTCGCAATACGGAATCTTACATCTGCTATCTATAATCTTCGGATTAAAGATAGTTACTTTGTAAAAGATTACCTTGAAAAATCTACAAATGAATTTAAAACACGACTTAATGAATTTATATCTACAAAATCAAAAAGTAAAGTTTTATATAATAGAAATGAAACTATTACTGTAGAGTTAACTGTAAATTTATGGGGAAAAAATGGATTCCTTTCAATCATAAAAAATGATGACAAAAATCTAATTGCTTTTAATACAAACAATTTTAAATTAAGTGTAACAAATACAAATATTGCTTCAACAGAAGAATACATTATTCCACAGGAATATACTTCACTTATAATTGATGCCACAGATATAAAAGGATTTCAGCCTGCACTTTCACCTTCAATCTTTGATGAGGCAGGAAATTCTGTATATAATTCAACTTATGTATTAAAATCTTATGCTCAAAAAAATGGAATAGTAAAATATGTTGGAGAAAAATCACTTGTGCCAAAAATAGATTTTGTTAAAGAGACCGCCTTTTTTGTAAGAGCTATTAGCAAAGGTAAAACAGATACAGATTTGATCATTCCTAACGATGTTGTTAAACAATTATTCTCATCTACCAAAACATTTCGCTACTTAAAACAATGTAATGTTATTATTATTACTCAATAATCTCACATTTTTAGTCATCACTGTCCCTACACTATACTAACATCTGTTTGGAGTTAAAATCTTTGCCACTTATTTTACAAATAATGTATACGCTGTAAGAATAGTTAAAAGAATTGAAAGAAATCCAAGCCCTATCCCTATAATCCACTTTATTGTTTTATTTTCATTTTTTAATAACTCTA
>CAZSCZ010000216.1:0-3437 GCA_964605455.1 uncultured Spirochaetia bacterium | reverse complement strand
TTTTTACAACTTATTATAAAAGGATTCCTTAAAAATGGGGGTAATTTTTCAACACGCTTATTTTTGTATTTGACAAATTCTAAAATAGTATTATATTTTTATTTCACTCCAATTATTTGGGAGAATTCTGTATGAAACGATATGCAGTTGGTGCGGATCTTGGTGGCACTAATATAAAATTTGTTATAATTGACGAGACGGGAAAAGTAATTGATTATTACGAAAGCACAAGTCAGGCAGATAAAGGCAGGAAAGTTATTTTACATAATCTTATTTCCGGAATAAAATACTTGTTAAATAAAAATAAAAAATTAAATATCGTTGGGATTGGTGTAGGAACCCCTGGACTGGTAAATGCGGCTGGCAAAGTTGTTACAGGTGCAGGAAATCTAACTGGCTGGAATGGAACAAGAATCAGATTTGCAATCCAAAAAGTAATTAATCTACCTATATTCGTTGATAATGATGTTACTGCACTTGCATTGGGCGAAGCTATATTTGGTGCAGGTAAAGGTTATAACAATGTTATTTGTGTAGCTCTTGGAACAGGGCTGGGTGGTGGTATTATTATTAATCAAAAAATTTATAGAGGGAAATATAGATATGCAGCTGAATTTGGTCATATTGTAGTCAACCCTAAAGGGGCACCTTGTTCCTGTGGGAAGAATGGATGTCTTGAAACTTATGCGTCAGCCTGGGGATTAAAACGACTCGCAAAGCAACAGTTAAAAAACAATAAAAATTCACTTATTCTAAAATTTGCACAAAATAATCTTGAAAATATTACACCTAAAATAATTTTTGATGCTTACCTTAAAGGAGATAAAATTGCTGATAGAATCCTCAATGAAATGGGCTATTATCTCGGACTTGGTCTAAGCATACTTGTTAACATTTTTGACCCTGATGTTATAATAATTGCAGGTGGCATCTCCCGGGCTGGGAAACCACTATTAGAGCTTATTTATAAATATATATATCAACATTCACTTCCATTTTACGAGGGAAAAATCAAAATAAAACTTTCAAAATTTAAACATAAAGCAGGTGCAATAGGTAGTGCATCTTTAGTGTTTGAAAATCTTGGGAGGTAGTAGAAAATGAAGAAAATATTGGACGAAATTCAACAAAAAACAAAAAAGAGAATCCCTGCATATAAAATAAAGCGAATAATTGGGGCAATGATTGAATCGGACAATTTCTGGGAAATCGTGGATTTAAGTGAACAACCCTTATTTTTAGTAAATACAGTTGTGGATTTATTTATTTCAAAAAAGTTTGCAGAACTAAAAAATAATAATATAATTTTAACTAAAAAGGGGAATAATTTAGTCAAAAGATTAGCCATTAAATCTATTATAAGATTAAGATGTTCCAAATGCAAGGGAAGAGGGATAAATATTTCTTCTTTGAGAAAGCCATATAAAAAATTTCTGCATATCATAAAAAATAGACCGCCAGCAATCCAGAAATTTGATCAAGGGTTTCAAACGCCTGATTCTGTATTTGGTAGAATAGCATTAGCTATTGAAAGAGGTGATATTCAAGGGAAAAATATAATCATACTTGGTGACGATGATCTTATGGCAATTGCATTAAAATTTACTAATCTCCCTGCTAAAGTTACGATACTTGAGATTGACACCCGTATAACAAGATTTATTGAAAAAATTAATTCAAAATATAACCTTGATATAGAAATTGTAAATTTTGACCTTTGCAAAAAACTCCCCCAAAAATTTATTGGAAAATACGATACTTTTTTCTGTGACCCAACTGAAGCATTTGAGGGATTTAAAATTTTTATTGCTAAAGGTATTGCTACTCTTAAAAAAGAGGGATGTGCAGGTTATTTTGGTATTACGCGCACTGAATCAAGTATAGAAAAATGGTGGAAATTTGAGAAATTTTTACTTAATGCTAAGGTAGTTATAACTGATATAATTTCAAATTTTAGTGAATATGAAAACTGGGATTTTACCGAATTAAAAAAGACTTGGGAATCTTTACCTGTAAAGCAATTACCTGATAGAATATGGTATCGCTCTTGGTTATTTAGGGTTGAGACTTTACCAGGGTTTTTAAAAATAAATAAAGAAATAAAAAGCAAAGACTTGTATGAGGATGGCGAAAGTTTTTGTAGATAATGTTTTTACTCTGTAATATAAAAATAAAAGGTATTGTTCAAGGTGTTGGTTTTCGCCCCTTTATTTTCAGACTTGCCTCAAAATTTAATCTTACTGGGTTCGTTTCAAATACAGATGAAGGTGTATCTATTGAAATTGAAGGCAAAAAAGAAATAATAAGAAAATTTATAAATTCAATACAGAAGGAAAAGCCACCTCTTGCTGTAATTGATAAAATAGATGTAATATTTAAAAAACAACTAAAATATTATAAAAAGTTTGAAATAAAGAAAAGCATAACAACAGGCGAACCTCATACTCTTGTCTCACCTGACATAGCATTATGTGAAGATTGTTTAAAAGAATTATTTGATAAAAACAATAGAAGATTCCTTTATTTTGGAATAAATTGTATAAATTGTGGACCACGCTTCACAATTATAAAAGAATTGCCATATGACAGAACAAATACAACGTTGAACAACTTTAGAATGTGCAGGAACTGTAAAAAAGAGTATATTGATCCACTTGATAGACGGTATCATTCACAGCCAAATTGCTGTGCTAATTGTGGGCCAGAATTATCTTTATATGATAATAAAAAAAATAAAATAACATTTAAAAACACTGAATCATTATTTAAATTGATAGCACAATTTATTGAGCAGGGTAAAATAATTGCAATTAAAGGTATTGGTGGATATCATCTTGTTTGTAATGCAGAAAATACAAAAGTTGTAAAAAAATTACGCATGCGAAAAAAAAGGAATCGTAAACCTTTTGCTATAATGTCAAAAGATATTGAATCAATAAAAAAATTCTGTGATGTAACTTCTATAGAAAAAAAGATATTAAATTCAAAGGAAAGGCCTATCCTTCTTTTAAGAAGGAAAGAAAATGACAAAATAATTTCCAATCAAGTAGCCCCTGGTCTAAAATATTTGGGTGTTATGCTACCTTATACTGGTACTCATTATTTGCTTTTTAATTATACTAATAGAAATCTTATATTTACAAGCGGAAATATTTCAGAAGAACCAATTGTATATAAAGATACAGAGGTATTTGAAAGACTTGGAAAAATAGCTGATTATTTTGTAATGTATAATCGTGAAATTGTTATAAATAATGATGATTCTGTATTAATAGAATTTAAAAATTTTCCATATATTATACGGCGTAGTCGTGGATTTGCTCCTAAGCCTATAGTCACAAACAAAACAAATCATAAAATTCTTGGGCTTGGTGCTCAGCAAAAAAATTGTTTTGCTTTTTATTTTGAAAATAAAGTTATAATCTCTCAGCATATTG
>CAZSCZ010000215.1:0-3482 GCA_964605455.1 uncultured Spirochaetia bacterium | reverse complement strand
GAGAAATATTGCTGCTTTTTGGCGACCTGTTAACTTCTCTTTCTTCTTGTGATGATGAATTACAGTATGAGTTGGCTTCGCCTGAACAGGTGCAGGAGTAGTTGTTTGTGTTGTTTGTGTTTTTTGTGTTGTTTGCTTTTGTGTTTCAGCCATAATATTACTCCTCTGCCATCCAAGTTCTTAGAAGAGCGGCCACATCTTCTGGCCTCTCTTTAGCTAAATTTATAGCATTCTGCTGCATCTCAAGTCTTGCTTTCTCTTCTAAAGAAAGTTCAACTTCAACCCCTTCTTCTTCAGCTGCTTTTAATGCAGCTTCCCTCATCATCTGTTGCTGCATTGCAAGTTCCTCTTCCCTTATTCTTCGTCTCCGCGCAATTTCGCGAGCTATTGCTCTGTAAATTAGCGTGCCTAAAAATAGCGCAAATAAAGTAATTAAAGTCCAAATAAGTGTCTTTCTAAGCTGCATCTTCCTTTGAAGTGCAAGGTCCTCTTTTCGCCATTTCTCAGTCCAATCAAATTTAACATTCCTCACAACAACCATATCTCCTCTGTCTGGATCATATCCAATTGCTCCTTTTACTATCTCTTCATATTTTTTCAGTTCCTCCTCTGAACGTGGAATATATTCTCTTTTTATTGTCATATCTTTGTTTAAAACAAGTTTTCCTTTTTCATCATACACTTTTTTCCAGATTCCATCAACCCAAACTGCTACTGAAATTTTATTTATCTTATATGGGGCACGTTTAATCTTGGTCCTTTGTTCACTTATTTCATAATTTTTAATCTTTTCCTTTTTTTCATATTTACCAAACTTATCAGTTGCTTCTTTATATCCAGGTGGATAATTAGGTTCAATCCCTGGCGGTCCTTCTGGAACAAACCCATAGCCCTGAAACTTTTCAGAAACATCTTTCTCGCTCCTTACAATCTTTTCAGTATATTCACTTTCATCATAAGGTGTAGCAGGATTGTCCTTCTTTAATTGAATTGGTATATACTCTTTTTTTTCTATCTCTTCTTGATTAAAATCAATATCAAGAAATACTCTTACATCCACTTTGTCCTTACCAATAAATTTACTTAATCCTTTGTAAATATCCTCCTGAAGTTTTCTTCTTAATCGTTCAGTTATTTTAGCTTCTCTTTTAGCACGCACAAGATAATCAGTTTGTTCTTCTTCTTCAAAATCTGAAAGAATATTTCCATGATTATCTGACACAACTATATTCTCTGGCGAAAGTTTATCCACACCAAAAGCAACAAGATTAATTATGCCTTTAATTTTTTTCTTATTTTTTGTAATATCAGAATAAGGAGCAGGAGTTATAATAACTGATGCTCTCCAAGGAACATCTTCATCCATATAAAGCTCTTTTTCTGGCATTGTAATCTGAATGCTTACATCTTCAATATCTTCCTTTAACATTTTTAAATGCTTTGTTATTTCTCCTATAATTGCCCTACGCTTATTAATATTTCGCTCAAAATCGGTTGTAGTCCATTTCTGAGTATCAAAAAGTTCCCAACCTTTAATTCCTGCAGGAATTATTCCTTCCTGAGCAAGTTTCATTTTAATATATTGTTTGTCTTCCGGACGAACCCATATATTATTCTCTTCTGGAATAAATTCATACCCCCATTCCTGAAGTTTCTTTGTTATTTCACCAAAATCTTTTGCATTTAAATTTGAATAAAGTATAACTTTAGTAGCTTTACCAGAAAATGAAATAAGAACAATAAAGGAAACTATTATAAGTAAAAGGATTACACCAATTATAACTTTCTGCTTTTTGTTTAACTTGGAGTAAATCTCTTTAAATTGTGTTAATAATTTTTGTAAAAACTCTTTCATTGTAATTCCCCTCCCGATATTTAGTTTTTATAATCTTTGTTTAAAGTGACATAGTCAAAACTATGTCTCACATTCACAAACTCAAGTATCTCTTTTTGTCATCCCTAAGATTCTTATACTATTATCTCATATTCATAATCTCTTGGTATGCACGTATTACTCTGTCTCTTATTGCTTTAACAAAATTTAATGAAAGTTGAGCTTTCTGTGCTGCTATCATTACATCATGAATATTAACTTCATCAGGCGAAACAATCATTTTTGTTGTCATCTCATCTGATTTTATTTGTAAATCATTAACTTTTTTTAATGCATTTTTTAATAATGCACCAAATGATTTTTCTACCCCATCATCATCTTCTGCTCGCATCACATCTTTGAAATGTTTTGGATTAGTAGCCTTTAATTTAACAATATCACCAATCACTTCTGTACTTGAAAAAATTTTCATTTTTATCATTTCCCTCCTAATTTAATCAATTTATCTTCCAATTTCAAGTGCTGCGTTAAAAATAGTTTTAGAGTGATCAACCATTGCAACATTTGCTTCATAAGAGCGTGAAGCTGAAATCATATCTACCATTTCTGTTACAATATTAACATTTGGCATTTGAACATAACCTTTTTTAGGTCCTGATTTAATAGCGTCTGGATGTGTAGGGTCATAAACTAATCTGAATGGAGCATTATCTTCCTCAATTCTTAAAACCCTCACCCCTCTACCTATAACAGGCCTAAATTTTCTTGGCAGAAATTTTAATTTGTATTTTACTTTTGAATCAGTAGGCATAAGAATAACTCGTTTTCGTCTATATGGACCACCTTCTGGTGTCCTTGTAGTATTTGCATTTGCAATATTATTTGCAATAACATCCATTCGTAATCGCTGTGCAGTTAAACCCGATGCCGAAGTGTTTATCGCTGTAAACATACCCATATTAAATTACCTCCATTATTGCATTACAGTTTCAAGCATCTTAAAATTTTGACTCAATCTTCTGGATAAAGCTCTGTATCGCAATGTATTTATAACAGCATCCGAAATCTCTTTCTCAATATCCACATTATTCTTATCATTTCTATAATTTGTGTCAAAATCAACATCTATTTTAGGATGAACTTTTCTATAATCAAGTGGCTTACAAAACTGAATATGTTTTTTATTTGTTAGATATGCGCGAGGACATTTCTTCATCTCTTCTTCGGACTCAAGTGCTCTTTTGAGTTGACTTTCAAATGTAACCCTACTTCTTTTAAATCCAGGTGTATCTGCATTAGCTATATTATCAGCAATTACTTGATGCCTTATAACAGCTACATCCATTGCTCGTTCTAAAAGATAATCAGTTTTCATCATTCTTGACGCTAAAAACATATCCTATTACTCCTTTAAAATTTCTTTACTTCATATTTCGGAAATTATAAAATTTTCTAAAGATATGTTTTTTACATAAAATAAAAAATTCATTTATATTGAAATATTCTCTAATCTGGCATCTCTACCCTATTCCTTCCATATTTCTTTGCTTTGTATAATGCTTTATCTGTCTTTTCTATCAACTCTATCATATCCTCTCCTTTCTCTAATTCAGCTACTCCTATACTTATTGTTACTTTTAATTCTATC
>CAZSCZ010000214.1:0-3511 GCA_964605455.1 uncultured Spirochaetia bacterium | reverse complement strand
ACTAACACTATCAAATTCAGGACCTCTTTTGCCATTTAATACTACAAACTCTTTTTCATTTTCCCTTGCTGTATAAGCAAACTTTTTGCTATCAGGACTAAATGTAAGCTCACTAACACTATCAAATTCAGGACCTTTTTTGCCATTTAATACTACAAAACATTTTCCATTTTCCCTTGCCACATAAGCAAATTGTTTGCCATCAAGACTAAAAGTAAGCTCACTAACACTATCAAATTCAGGACCTCTTTTGCCATTTAATACTACAAACTCTTTTCCCTCGAAGCAATGTCCATATATAGTAGTGTATACCCATTCTCCTTTTTCCTTAGCGATATAAGCAAATTGTTTGCTGTCAGGACTGAAAATTAAATATTTAATAAAGTTAAATGATTGAATTTTTCTTCCATTCAAGACAACAAACCATTTGCCACGTCTTATTTGTGTACCGGATAATTCTGATTCGTAAACTTTGCCACCTTTATTTCCAATATATACATATCTTTCCCCATTAGAACTGAATTCAATTTTCCCAGAAATATAATCAATATAATCAAATTTTTCTCCTCTTTTGCCATCTACTATTACTGAATAAGTTTTATTTCCTTTTATATCTAAACTTCTTAAAACTATATACCATCGGAGAGTTCTATCATTTACAAATAAACCCACAAGTCCAGCGGTATCAATTATCTCTTCATTTTCTTTTAAAGAGTACAACAATCTTTCTTTAGAAATGGATTTTTTTTCCATTTTTAATCACCTCTTTCTATATTGATAGAGGAATCAAAGACAATTCATGAGCCTGTTAAGAACAGGTTTGGATTTTTAGACTTGCGTAACGCAATATCTATTTCTCTTTTTTCCATATCCTTTCTTATATTATAAGTTTTGGAATAATATGTCAACCTTTTGTTAAATAAATTTTAGAAATATGGGTGGAGAAAGATGATTACAAATAACCAGAAGATGGAAATTTGACTTTTAAGATTTAATTTTTATTTTTATAATTATGGAAAAGATAAGAGAGCCAGCTGTTAGTGGATTATTTTATCCAGGGAGTAAAGTAAAACTTGAGAAGATGATTGCACAGATGATTGAAAATGCAAAAGTTGAAGCAGAACCAGGAAAAGAGATATGGGGTCTAATATCTCCTCATGCAGGTTATATTTATTCAGGACAATGTGCAGCTTATGCTTATAAGTTGATATTAAACAGGAACTATGATACTGTGATTATTCTGGCTCCCTCTCATTATGTATATTTAGAAGGAGCATCTGTATGGGATACTGGATTTTATAAAACCCCTTTAGGTAAAATAGAAGTTGATAACGAATTTACTTCAGCTATATTAAAAGCATCTTCAAAAATAAAATTTTATGAGCCAGCACATTTGCAGGAACATTCATTAGAAGTTCAACTACCTTTTCTTCAATATTGCTTAAAAAACTTTAAACTTGTGCCTATTATAATAGGTAATCCAGAAAAAAGTTTTACATCCCATCTTGCCGAAGTATTGTTTAATACAATAAACGAAATAAATCGTAATTATCTGATTGTATGCAGCACAGACCTATCGCATTATCATTCTTATGAAGCAGCACAGAGGATGGATAAACTTGTAGCAGAAAAATTAAAGGAAATGGATATAGAAGGCTTATATGAGCTTGTATTATCAGGTAGAGGGGAAGCCTGTGGTATTGGTCCTGTTTTAACTACTTTATATCTGGCTAAAAAATTTAATTTATCAAATGTAGAAATTTTAAATATGACAAATTCTGGAGAAGTTACAGGAGATAGGTCAAGAGTAGTGGGATACCTCTCAGGAGTAATATATAAATGAGTTTCTCTGAACAGGATAAAAGATTCTTTATTAAGATATGTAAAGAAACTTTAAAGGCTTATCTTTTAAACGAAACGATTCCAGCTTACACCCGGGTAAAAAGTATATATAAAGAGAAATATGGAGTTTTCATAAAATTAATCAAAGATAATAAAATTAGAGGATATGGAGGGGTATTACATCCAGATAAAGATATAATAGAAGAACTTCAGCGAACCTGTATAAATGTAGCCTTATATGAACCAAGATTTAAACCTGTAATCTCGTCAGAACTTCCATTTATTGATTTTATTTTATATATTATAAAAGAAAAACCTTCTGAAGTTGAATTAGATAAAATAGAAGAGAACTTTTCAAATAAGTGTATAATTATTACTAATGGTAGAATTGAAATTGTATTTTTTCCAGAGGATATTTTTGAATCGCTTGGAGATTTTATAGAGAGGATTATTGATACATATAATTTGGAAGAATACAGTATTTTTACAGCTGAATTTGAGAGAATTGATTCAAAAGAATACGGTTAGATGTTATAAAATGCTATATAATTTTCAAAAATAACGAGTTCTTCATAGGGTTGAGTAATACGCATTTCTTTTATTTTTTTAGAATAATGGAGATGAAATCCCTCACCACCTACCATACTTTTAGAATTTTTTCCTCCTATTATTTTAGGAGCAAACATGATATAAAATTTATCAACAAGATTTTCTCTAAAAAAAGAAAAATTTATTTCACTTCCACCCTCTACCAAAATACGAGCTATTTCCATTTCACCAAGTTTTTTTAATAATAATAATAGTGGGACTCTTCCATGTTTTCGGGGAAATGTTAAAATAATTACATCTTTTTTTCTTTCCAGTTTTTTAAATTTTGCCTTGTCTTTTACATCTTCACTTGTAGCTATAATTGTATAATGATTTTCAACTGGTTTTAAAACATTTGCATTCAATGGGATGGACAGATTACTATCAAGAATAATTCTATAAAACTTTTTTTTATTTTTAAGTTTCCCGCGATATGTAAGAAGTGGATTATCAGCAATAATAGTAGAAACTCCAACAAGGATAGCATCGTTTATTTCTCTTAATTTTTGAGTAAAGGGGAGTCCCCTGAGAGTAATCCAGCGGGATAATCCTGTATAATCAGCAATTTTACCATCAAGTGAAGCCCCAGCTTTAAGGGTAACATAAGGCAATTTTAATGTTGTATATTTTATATACCACTGTAAATCTTCCAATATTTTTCGCTTTAATACACCGCATACAACTTCTATACCTGCTTTTTTTAATTTCTGAATTCCCTTACCTTTTACTACTGGATTGGGGTCCTGCATACCAATAACTACTCTTTTAATTCCGCTTTTTATTATAAGGTCTGCACATGGAGGTGTTTTTCCATAATGAACACATGGCTCTAAAGTAACAAACATTTCTGCATTTTTTTCTTCTCCTCGTGCCTTTCTTATAGCCATTACCTCTGCATGGGGTTTGCCAGGTGGCTGTGTATATCCTGATGAAATAATTTGATTATTTTTTACTATTATTGCACCTACAGATGGATTTGGTGAGGATAATGGCTGGGCTTTTCTGCTTTCAAGTATTGCCTGATACATAAAACATTCATCTCGTGTATAACTCATAGTTGCTTTAATATATGCACTTAATA
>CAZSCZ010000213.1:0-3539 GCA_964605455.1 uncultured Spirochaetia bacterium | reverse complement strand
TTTTTTACTGTTGCCCCCACTCACATATGTGCGAAAAAAAATCCAGTATATCGTTTAATATTTGTGTCTATTCTTATTGTATTATTTTTTATCCCATTATATCCAACAATACAGTGGTTTTCACTTCCTTTATCTGAACGAATAAAAGCAGAATTAAAATTTGAATCTCCTGACGAGTATGAACAGCTTCCTGAAATTGAAAAGCAACATATTGATAAATTAAAAGCATTAAAAGATAAATCTATTAATCTTGGACTTGACCTACAAGGAGGTATGCATATTGTTCTTGAGGCAGATTTAGCAGAGTTTGAATCTGAAAAAGAAAAGAATGATGTAGTTAATAGAGCTTTGGAAGTTATAAGAAATAGAATAGATCAATTTGGTGTTTCTGAGCCTTCCATTACAAAACAGGGTAAAAATAGAATAGTTGTTGAATTACCCGGGGTAAAAGACCCTGAAAGAGCAGAAAGACTTTTAAATATTAGAGGTAAATTAGAGCTAAAGCTTGTTGATGATGATTTTTCAGAACCTGAAAATTTTGAAAATTATAAAGAAGGCAAATTAAAAGAAGGTATTGAATTATCAGAAGATAAAGAAATTTTATTTGTATGGCAAAAGAACAAAAATACAGGAAAATTGGAAAGGAAATATCCTCTTGTTGTTAATAAGGATGCATCACTTACAGGTGCTTATCTTGCAAATGCTGAAGTTGTGGTAGGTCAGTTTGGTGAGCCTGTAGTAAGTTTTAGACTCAAGCCAAGTGGTGCCACAATATTTTATAAAGTTACAAGAGAAAATAAAGGGAAAAGGCTTGCAATAGTTCTTGATAATAAAATAAGAAGTGCACCGGTTATAAAAGAGGCATTACGTGACCGTGGCGTAATAGAAGGAAGATTTACTATTGCTGAAGCAAAAGATTTAGCATTAATTTTAAGAGCAGGTGCAACCCCTGTAAAGTTAAAAATTATTGAAAAAAGGATTGTAGGTCCTGCTCTTGGTGCTGACTCTATTCGTCAGGGAACAAAAGCCGCTATTATTGGTGCAATTGCTGTAATAATTTTTATGCTTATTTATTATAAATTTTCAGGTCTCATCGCAGATATAACCCTTTTCCTTAACCTCTATTTCTTGGTGTCAACACTTATAATGCTTAAATTCACATTAACTTTGCCTGGTATTGCTGGTATTGTTCTTACAATAGGTATGGCTGTTGATGCTAATGTCCTTATATTTGAAAGAATAAAAGAAGAATTGAAAACAGGTAAATCGCTTATTGCTGCTGTTGATGCTGGATTTGAAAAAGCATATTCTGCTATATTTGATGCAAATATTACCACCTTAATTACTGCATTTGTCCTTTCACAATTTGGAACTGGTCCAATTAAAGGTTTTGCTGTAACTTTATTTATTGGACTTGTAGCTAATCTTTTTACTGCTGTGTTTGTAGGAAGAAATATTTTTGATTATATATTGATAAAATTTAAGCCAAGAAAATTGTATATATAAATTAATTTGCGTATTTATAAAATATAGATTTTGGAGGTAGAAATGAGATTTATAAAATTTAGAAAATTTGCTTATCTTATATCATCATCTAATTTTGCGATTAGTTTGTTTTCAATTATTTACCAAAAAGGATTTAATTATGGAATAGATTTTACTGGGGGAATTCTGGTTCAAGTAAAGTTTAAAGAAAAAGTTAATATAACAGAATTAAGAGAATTGCTTTCTATTAAACAATTGGGAAATGTGATTATTCAAAACATTGGACGGGCAAGTGAAAATCAATTTATTATCAAAACTAAGGCACACCAGCGCCCAGAAAAAACTATTAAGTTAATTAAAGAAAAACTTGTCCAGCACTTTGGTGAAGAAAAAATTTATTTGCCATTTCAACGAAGTGAAGTTGTTGGACCTGCTATAGGAAAGGATTTAAGAAATCTTGCATTGCTACTTATTTTTGTTGCTTTACTTGGAATTTTACTTTATATCTCAATTAGATTTAGATTTAATTTTGCTATTGCATCAATTGTTGCTCTTGTTCACGATGTTACAATTACTCTTGGTGTTCTTTCGCTCCTAAATAAAGAAGTAAATATTCCAATTGTTGCAGCATTGCTAACAATTATAGGTTATTCACTTAATGATACAATTGTTGTATTTGATAGAATTAGAGAAAATTTGAAGTCAATGCGTGGTGAAAATCTTGAAAAAATTATTGATGCCAGTATAACAACAACATTAAATCGGACTGTTATAACATCAGTAACTACATTACTTGCAGTAACTTCACTTTATATCTTTGGCGGGACTGTAATACATGATTTCTCATTTACTATGATTATAGGAGTAATTGTAGGAACATATTCTTCTATTTTTGTTGCATCACCTGTTCTTTATGAATGGGAGATGAAAGTAGCCAAAAAGCGTAAACACCGTTAAAATTACAGCGAGATATGGTGCGTTGGAATAAAATAATATTTTTTGTATTAATTTTTGCTATTTTTACTATATTTACAGCAAATGCAGAATTTGGTCCTTGGAATACAAAGTTAGTTAAAAAAGAAAAGAATAAAAATCAAACAAACCATACACAACCAGTTGTTTCTACACCAGGATGGGTTTTAATTAAATTTATTCGTTTTTTTCAGGTTGTAATTTCTCCACAAGATGGTCCAAATTGTAGATATACACCTACTTGTTCTCAATATGCTCTTATATGTATAAGGGATTATGGTCCGTTAATTGGACTTATTATGGCAGCTGATAGATATATGAGATGTAATCCTTTGGGTGCGTGGGGTAGAGATTTACCATCTGAAAATTATTTCTGGGGCTCATCAAATACAAATTCTTATAATAATAAATAAAATAAAATGAAAAATCTATTATCTATAATAATTTTTTCTTTTTCAATCTCATTTAATTATATTTATGCTGAAATCCCTGCTTTTTATGACGAAAAAACATTCAATTATGCTAAAGAAAGATTTGAAAATAAAGATTATTATCGCGCTATTACAGAGTTTAAAAGATACGCATTTTTTGGCAAAGATATTTTTATAGTAAATAAGTCAAAATTTATGATAGGAATGTGTTATCTAAAAGGTGGAGAGTATAGAAATGCAAAAAATATCTTTCTTATGATTGCAAATGATGTAAAAAATCCTTTTGCAGAAAATGCTCTTTTAAAACTGGGCGATGTGGATTTTCTTTTTGAAAAACAGAGAGTAAAAATATATAAACATTATGAGATTGAACCTGTTTCTTTTTCCCAAAGATACTATGCAAAATATCTAAGAAAGTATCCTGATGGAAAATATCGTAGCGAAGCATATACAAAACTTATATTCGTAAATTTATTAAATTTTAACCTTTACAAATGTTATGATTTAATAAATAGAGTAGATATATCCACATTAAGTCAGAAGCATAAAAAAATTATTGATGAATTTCAAGAAAGAATAAAAGAGGCATCACATCTTTCAGAAAAATCAAAAGTATTTGCAATATTAATTTCAGTTTTAATTCCCGGCGCA
>CAZSCZ010000212.1:0-3545 GCA_964605455.1 uncultured Spirochaetia bacterium | reverse complement strand
CCGGGCTTGAGATTAACTCATCCCAGGTGCAGGGACCAGCCGCTCTCCCTGGCAATTGTTCAACTACTAATATTCTTATCATTGCCAGGAAAGATACTCACCGTCTTCCCTTTTTTCAAGCTTTTTCTTTTCATAATATACGTCCCCAAATTCAGATTACCATCTCCTTCGCCAGCGCACACCATCTTTTGTGTCTTCAAGTATTATACCTTTTTGAAATAATTTTTCTCTTATTGCATCTGCTGTTTTATAATCTTTTTCCTTGCGTGCTTTTTCGCGCTGCTTTATCATATCCATAAGCTCGTCAGATAATTCCTCTGACTCATCCTTTAATATCCCTAAAATAGTATCAACTCTTTTTAATGAATCAAGAATAAATTTTCTATCATTTTCTGTTACTTTCTCTTCAGATATATATTTATTTACTATATGTATAAATTCAAACAGATTTCCAAGTGCAGGCGAAATATTTAAATCATTATCAAGATTTTCATCAAAGTTTTTCAAATAAAATTCTAATTCTTTTTTTATGCCATAATCTGTTCTATTTTTTATTTTTAAATTTTTTATAGTATCATAAAAATTCTGAATTTTTTCAACAGCTTGATGTGCAGCTTTTAAACTTTCCTCTGTAAAATTTAATTGTTTTCTGTAATGAACAGAAAGCAAAAGATACCTTATAGCAATAGGTAAGTATCCTTTTTTGAGTAGGTCCCTTAAAGTATAAAAGTTTCCTTTGGATTTTGACATTTTTTCACCTTCAACAATAAGATGTGCACAATGCAACCAATATCTAACAAACTGTTTACCTGTGGCACCTTCACTTTGGGCTATCTCATTCTCATGATGGGGAAAAATAAGGTCAACCCCACCTGTATGTATATCAAGAGTATCACCAAGATATTTCATACTCATAGCAGAACATTCAATATGCCAACCAGGTCTACCTGCACCATAAGGTGTCTCCCAAAAAGGCTCACCCTCCTTTCTGGCTTTCCATAAAACAAAATCTTTTACATCTTCTTTATTATATTCATCAACATCTATCCTAGCTCCTTCTCTAATTTTATTTAACTCTATTTTTGAAAGCTTTCCATAATCCTTAAATTTTGAAATCTTATAATAAACTGAACCTTCGGAAATATAAGTATATCCTTTTTTATTAAGCTTTTTAATTAAATTTATCATATCATCAATATGTTCTGTTGCTCTTGGATAATATTCAACCTTTTCAATATTTAATGTCTCCAAATCTTCAAAAAATGCATCTATATATTTTTTGGTATATTTATCTAAACTTACATTTTCCTGTTGAGCTCTTTTTATTGTTTTATCATCAACATCTGTTATATTCATTACATGAATTACTTTAAAGCCTTTATATTTTAAAAATCGTCGTAAAAGGTCACTGAAAATATATGCCCTAAAATTTCCTATATGAGCATAATCGTAAACAGTAGGACCACAAGAATAAATACGAACAATTTTATCATTAAGTGGAACAAACTCTTCAAGTCTTCTGCTTAATGTATTATAAAATTTTATCATCTTATCTTTAACTTCTTCTTAATTTTATTAATTTCTGATTGAAGATGATGTAATCTTTGAAGTATAGGGTCTGGAATATCTCTATGATTAAGATTTGCAACTTTCTTGCCTTTTTGTCTAACAATTCTTCCTGGTATTCCAACAACTGTTGAATTATCTGGCACATCTTTAAGGACTACAGAATTAGCACCTATTTTAACATTATTACCAATTTTAATATTACCTAATATTTTAGCACCTGCTCCAATTACAACATTATTTCCAATTGTTGGATGTCTTTTACCTGCCTCTTTTCCTGTCCCACCTAATGTTACTCCCTGAAAAAGAGTAACATTATCACCAATTTCAGTAGTTTCACCAATAACAACCCCCATACCGTGGTCAATAAAAAATCCTTTCCCTATTTGAGCACCAGGATGAATTTCTATTCCTGTTAAAAATCTATTTAATTGGGATAATATTCTGGGAACAAGTGGAAGTTTTAATTTCCATAAAAAATGTGTAATTCGGTGTAAAAATATAGCATGAAAACCTGAATAAGTAAAGAGCACTTCAAATATACCCCAGAAACCTCGTGCTGCTGGGTCCCGTTCAAATACAGCTTTAAAATCTTTAAATATCGTCCACATTATCCTAAATTTACCTCAGAGGAATCTCCTATATTAAAATGTCTATAAATACCTCTTATTATAGCTTCTCTGCCTATAAGTGAACGAGTAAATAATAATCTCTCTATAAAAGCTCCATCATTAATAATACTGTTTGTAATTATTGAATGCGTTATCACAACATTATCACCTACAGATACATAAGGTCCAATAATTGATTCTTTTATATTAGCAGTTTCAGAAATATATACAGGCGGAATAATAATAGAATTAGGTGCTCCCCTATTATTACCATATTCTTCCAATAACTCTTTATTTGTAGCAAGTAAAGTCTCAGGTTTTCCACAATCCAACCATTTATCAACTTGAAATATCTCCATTTTTACATTATCTTCCAACATTAACTGTAACGCATCTGTAAGTTGATATTCTCCTTTTGTCCTAATATCATTTTTTATAATATAATCAAGTTTTTTAAATAACTCCCTTGATTCTTGAATAAGATAGATTCCTACAATAGCGAGATTGGACTCAGTGGTTTTTGGCTTTTCTACAAATCTCTCTATTTGATTATCTTTATTAAGAAATACAACTCCAAATCTTCTGGGATCCTCTACTTCCTTTACACCTATAAAATTCTCATTTGAATTGATTATATTTTTGAAATCTGCTTTAAATACAGTATCACCAAGAATAATTAATACTGGCTCACCATCAATCCTGTTTCTGGTAAGATAAATTGCATGTCCTAATCCTTTTCTTTCAGATTGAAATACAAAACTTAAATTTATTCTTTCTTTATATTTTTTTTCTATAAATTCTTTAATCTGTCTTCCCAAATATCCAACAATAAATATAATCTCATCTATTATGTTATATTTAATAATCTCGTCAACAATATATTCAATAATAGTCTTTCCAGCAACCTTAATTAATACCTTTGGAGTAGTATGAGTATGCGGTCTCAGCCTCGTCCCTGCACCAGCTACTGGAATAATTGCTTTCAATTTAAAACCTCCAAAATTCTTTATATATCCATAAAAAGATAATATCTAAAATTCTCTAATAATGTTGAATAACTTTTTTATCTTAAATAGACAACACAAAAATCTCCTGCGTTCAATCCTTCTGAATCCACGATTATTCCTTATCAAGATTGTAATGACTATTTACAAATGTATTAAATACTATAGTATTTAATACAAAATTTTTATTATAATAACAAATTTATATATGTAAGGCAACAAAATTTTTAAGTAATCATATTATTTTCTTTAAAACTATAATATCCATTTGAACTTACTATTAAATGGTCCACTATAGGAATTTTTAAAATTTTTGAGGCAGAAACTATCTGGTTTGTAAATTTTATATCACTTTCACTTGGTG
>CAZSCZ010000211.1:0-3581 GCA_964605455.1 uncultured Spirochaetia bacterium | reverse complement strand
TAATTTAATATATTTAACAGACCTAAAGGTCTGTTTTTACAACTTATTATAAAAGAATTCCTTAAAAATGGTGGTAATTTTTTAACACCATTTTCTTTTATTTGACATTTTGAATACTTTGATTATATTATTATATACAATATTTACAATATTATAAAAGGATATGTGGCTTCGCCATCGGATGCGCCTAAATCACGCAAAGCGGGATTTCACATATCCTCGGAATGATAGGCTCCATTGTTGAGGCTTAGAGCCTTTTAGTGGGTAACTGGTTGGAGTCGCTTATTAGCAACTAAAGGGAATGATATAAAGAAGATGGTAGATAGAGTGAAAGTAAAAGGCATAATGAATATTCGGGCACATTCAACGGACCTGACACCAATTAAGTGCCATAATTTTATAATAGAAGAATAAAAAATAGTTGATTTTTTTAGTTAATTTGCTATTATTTATTAATGAAAGTAAATGAAGTTATAAAACTTATTGAGAAAGATGGTTGGTTTTTAGTTCGACAAAAAGGTAGCCATAGACAATATAAGCATCCGAGTAAAAAAGGTTTGGTTACTATAGCAGCTCATAAATTAAGTGATGAAATAGCAAGGGGAACATTAAATAGTATTTTAAAACAAGCAGATATAAAGGAGTTAAAGTGATGAAAAAATTTTTAGTTATATTTGAGAGAACAAAGACAGGGTATAGTGCATATGTACCAAACTTACCAGGATGTATAGCAACAGGTACTACAAAGGAAGAAGCAGAGAAAAATATATATGAGGCGATAAAATTTCATTTAGAGGGATTAGAAATTGAAAACGAACCGCTACCAGAGACGGAATGCGAGAGTGAATTGATGGTATTTACATAAAAAATTACGGCAGATAGCTTAGCTTATCTGATGTTTACTCCGCTCACTCTGACCCTGTCATTAGTTATGTTATAAAAAGTTGGAAAAATATTATTGAAAAGCAAAAAATATTTAGTATAGTAAATTAAGGAGACAGTAGTGTTATATATGCCTGTCCCATAAGCTCCATTGTTGAGGCTTAGAGCCTTTTAGTGGGTAACTGGTTGGAATCGCTTATTAGCAACTAAAGGGAATGATATAAAGAAGATGGTAGGTAGAGTGAAAGTAAAACACATATTGAGAGTTTGGGCATTTGCACATAGCCTTTGTTAATATACAGATTGAAAGCGATTATATCATTGAAAGGAGGGCGTCAGCGGTTACGCACAAATGCCTTTTTAGCACTTCGCCGCCCCCCATCACGTTATTGGACATTTTATTAAAATTATTTAAGGAGAAAAATGGGATCTTTCTTTAAAATATTGGGATTTTTAATATTTCTATGTATAGGTATATCTATCGGCTCTATAATTATTACATCAACATCTGTGGAAGCAAGTAAATATCCCTTTAAAACAAGATTATATAGATATATAAAAGGTGTATTTTTTATACTACTAAGTGGCTTTATTTTTTGGTTGTTATTAAAACTTGCGAGCAAGTATGAATAAATGTCATTTTATTTAAAAACGTCCGATAACTTGAGTATCACGAGTGCCAAAGGCTTTATACACCTGCCTTATAGTAGGTGTCGTGAGATTCTTTCGCTTTGTGCCATTTGTTTCTAAATTTGTAACGAAGTTAAATATTATGGAACGTATTTATTTCGATACAAGTGTTATAAATTGTCTGTTAGACGATTCTTTATCTTATGAGCTAATTTCTTCATTAAAAAAATCTTTCCAACCTTATTTGAGTTTTTTTACTATAATAGAATTATTGGCAACATCTGATAAACAAAGACGAATAAAGTTAGTTAATCTTGCCAAGAGTATCTTAGGAAATTATCGTCCATTAGCAAGACCAGGAGATTTATTAAAAAGGTCATTACAAGCAAGATATAAAAGTATTTCAGAATTTAATGCATCTATTACTGATGAAGATGACAGCTTATGGTATGCCGTTAACAATCCCGAACAAATAAATGATGATGATTATAGAGAAATTAGACAAGAAAAGGTAAGACAAGAAGATTGGTTTAAAGAAATGTATAAAACTGCTCGGCCTTTATATCAAAAAGAATTTAGAAAAGCTACGAAAAGAGAGAAAGAACAATTATTATCAAAACCAAGTTGTTTCCTTCGTTTTGCAGTACAATATTTATTTGAATCCATGCTTATGTCTCTTGTAAAAAAGGCAGATAATGCGATCCCATCTGAATTTGTAAAAAGATATGCCAGAAAACCTGAAGATGTATGGTGTTATTTTTTAATGGGTATATTTTATAGTATGTATATTTATTGTGTTCAAACTTCAAATTATAGTTATAAAAAAAATATTAGTAGTATAGATACTCAACAATCTATTTATCTTGGGGTCAGTGATATTTTTGTTACAAATGACACGAAGCAATATGAAATGTTAAAAATTATTTCTCCTTTTGGTGTACATCAAAAGAAAATATGGCTTTATTCAGAATTTAAAAAATTGTTAAAAAGGAGGTAATTATTATGTATGTAAAAAAATATTATAAATTAATTTATTTTTTTATAATATTAACATTAACAAATTGTGCAACAACTAAAATTATATCTCAAACTGATCCGTCGTTTATAGATAAAAAATGTAATAAAATTTTAATTTTTATAAATACAAAGGATTATGAATTACAAAGTAAACTGGAAGAAAAATATTCTAATATTTTAAATTCAAGATATAATGTAAAAGCTATAGCATCTTCAGAACTATTCCTTATGACAAGGAATTATACAACAGAAGATATTGATAAAATATTAAAAGAAAATAAAATTGATTCTATTTTAACATTAGGTATGTATGATGCGAGTATAAAAGAAACATATATACCTGAAAGGACTACAAGGAAAGGAACTATTAATGAGAACCCTTGGGGAGGATATACTTATACTGAAAAAACAACTAAGTATGGGGGGTATTATATAAGTGCCCCTATTGGAAAATTTGAAGCTAAACTCATTGATGTTTCTACGGGAAGGACAGCGTGGGTAGGTATAATACAAAGCGAAGGTACAGAATTTCATGATTTTGAAGATTTATTTGAAGTATCACTTGATAAAACCTTAAATAAACTAGAAGAAGAAGGATTTATTACAAAGAAGGTAATACATAGCAAATATTAATTATCTAAACTAAAACGACGCAAAACTTGAATCATACAAAGTGCCAAAGGCTTTATACACCTGCCTTATAGTAGGTGTCGTGAGTCTCTGTCCGATAGGTGATATGCCACTTAAAAAATTTGACATTATGAAAAAATTATTTTATACCTATATTAGGTAAGTATTATATAGGAGAAGACACATGATAAGTGCTAAAATAGAAGCTATAGAAATACTTAAATCTCTACCTGATAATTGTACTTGGGAAGATATCCAATATCATTTATATGTAAGGGAGAAAGTAGAAAAAGGACTTAAAGACATTGAAAATGGAAAAATAGTTTCACACGAAAAAGTAGAAAAGGAAGTAAATGAATGGCTAAAGTTTTCTGGACAGAATCAGCATTAGATGATTTAAAAGATATTATTGAATATATATC
>CAZSCZ010000210.1:0-3591 GCA_964605455.1 uncultured Spirochaetia bacterium | reverse complement strand
TTCATATAATTTTTGATATAAAAACAATTATAAAATATTTTTTCAACACTCTTACAAAAAAATTAAAAAAATTAAACAATTAAAACATTCCCCTTCCAATTTTCAATCTTTAATCTTTAATCTTCAATCTTTAATTTTTAATCTTTTTATTTAAACAATGCAATTATTCCTATAATAAGAGTGATAAAACTAAATCCTATTCCTATTATCCATTTTAATTGCCTGATATCATCTTTCGTAGCCATATTTTTTATATCATTTTTTGTAGCCATATTTTTTAATTGAGATTTTATTTCTGTTATTTCTTTATCAAGATGAGCAATATGGTTGTATTGTCCTCTTAATAGCAGGGGGATAGCTTCTTCCAGTGAGATAGAACTCTCTTTCCTAATTTTTTGCAAAGCTTTTCCACCCGCACTGTCAAGTATTGGTTTTAAAATTTCATCATCATACATTTCATTCCTACCTTATAATTTATCTTTTTATCTATATTAAAAATTTACTATTTTTAAAATGAATTGTCAAGTTTTTGATTGAGTTCTATACATTTCTAACATATCGCAAATTAATGTAAATATGGAACAGTCCTTTCTTGTTCCCTACAATTATGATTTAAATAAAATTATAAATCAATTTTAGAATAGTTACAAGTGCTTCTTGACATAGCAGTAATTTTTGTTATATTAAAATATAATGGAAAGAGTAATTGTTGCTGAAACTGATAGGATTGGTGATGTAATTTTATCATTACCAGTATTTAAATCATTGAAGAGATGGAATAAATCTATCTATACTGTAGCGCTTGTTTCCTCATATACAAAAGAAATTTTTAAGAATTTTAAATATGTTGATAATGTGATAGAGTATCATTCACATCCTAAAATCTCTTTTGAAAATACATTATTAAAGATTAAATCAGAAAATTTTGACACTGCTATTGTATTACATCCTGAATATAAGGTGGCAAAGATTCTCCAAAAAGCAGGGATTCCCACTCGCATTTCTTATGGGTGGAAATGGTATCAATTTCTTTTTACAGATGTTCTTATTCAGCACCGCTCAAGAAATAAAAAACATCAATTGGAGTATAATCTTGAATTATTAAAATTTGCCGGAATTAATAATATTGATACTAAAATAAAGTTAATCCCTGCAGAGGATGATATTAAATTTATAAATAGATTACTGAAGCAAAAACGGCTTATAAATAAGAAGATAATAGGGATTCATCCTGGGTCTGGAAATTCTGCTGTTGCATTACCAATTAAAAAATATATTGAATTAATTAGAATTTTAAAAAGTAGATTCAAACATTTTGAAATAGTTGTGACCCATAGCTTTAATGACCGAGAAATAATAGAAGAGTTAATTTCAAATCTTGAATATAAAATCCATTTAATGCCAGAAAATCTTTCTCTTGGTAGTTTGATTGCATTAATTTCAAAGATGAGGGTTTTTATTTCTAATAGCACTGGCCCATTACATATTGCCTCTGCATTAAGAGTCCCTGTTGCTGGATTTTATTCTCCTGTATTCATCCATTCCCCTGTAAGATGGGGACCTTATTGGGGTGAACGAATTGTAATAACTCCTCCTGTTGAATGCCCAGAAAAATGGAAATGTAAAACAAAAAAATGTAAATATTATAATTGTTTTGATAATATAGATTTTGATTTATTAGTAGAATTTGTTGAAAAAAAATTAATAATTTGATTTATCTATTTCGGTGATTTTCTATTTTTATAACCTTTTTATTTTATACCAGATTGTTTTTTGCTTCTGTTTTAAATGAAAGAGGTTTGTTATAATCCCATATAAAAATCCTATTCCATATATAGTATGAATAGTAAAATAAATTATAAGTAAATAAGGTATAAATCTTTTATATTCCAGCATTTTATATAGGGTAATGAAAAGCAAAAAAGTAAAATATGTAATAAATGGGATTTTATTAACTAAAGGTAACAAAAATAAATAGACATCTAAACCTAAAGATAGCAGTGGAAAGAGTGTAATATTTTTCAAATCAACAAAAATTTGGTCTGTTCTTCCTCTGCCATAAGTAAAAATCTGTTTTATAAATTGAGTGAATGTTTTTCTATGACTACGAAAAACAACAAGATTTGGGTCATACCATATTTCATATTTCATTTTTTTAATTCTATTTAAAAGTTCATTTTCTTCGTTTGGATAAAGTTTCTCATTAAACATTCCGGCTTTAATAAATATTTTTTTTCTAATTGCCATATTACATAAAATAAGTTCTAATTCAGAAGAGATTCTTAATTTTCCTTTTTTAGAATATCTTGCTGAGGATTGAGCTGGTCCCCAGAATGAACCAAGAGCAATACCAACAGCATAACTAAATCCTTTTTCTGAGGCTGGAGAAAGTGAAGGTCCCCCAATAACAGCTGCATCTTTATGCGTTTTAAAAAATTGGATAATCCTTTTAAAATTTAACTTATCCGGGATAGAATCATTATCAAGAAAATATATAATTGGGGCACGGGCTTTTTTTACAGCTTCGTTCCTTTGCACTGAAGGCTGATTCCCTTTTACCACTATTATTTCTATTTGTGATTTAGAAAAATCACATTTCCTTATTGCTTTTATAGCTTTAGTATAACTTTCATTCTTAGCTACAGGTATAATAACGCTTATTTTTGGAGTACTACTCATAACAACTGTTTTTACTTTATATTGAAATATACTATATTACTTAAATAAAATCAATTTTTCAATAATTTTTTAAATGTTCAGTAATGAAGGGTAAACTGTCAAAATTTTGTTTATATTAACTTGATTTATCAATCTCGCTTTATTTTTCTGGTCTGATAACTCAGCTCCTGTGCAATACTTTTCTATTGTCATTTCATTATAAAATAGATAAATTTTAATGTATAATAATAGAGAAGGATTTTGATTTTTATGAAAGTGCTTTTAAAAGTAAGAGAGACCAAAATATTAAATTTTGATAAAAAAATGAGTGTAGCTCAATTATTAAAAGAATTAAATCTATTACCACAAGAGGTTATTGTAATTGATAAGAAAATTAAAAGATTATTGACTCCAGATAAGATTTTGACAGAAGATATGGAAATAGAAATAAGAGGGGTTATTTCAGGAGGTTAAAAATTGAAATGCAAAATATGTGGTAAAGAAGCGGAGATTAAATTACGAGAACATAATATTGCATTATGTCGTGAAGATTTTATAAATTTTTTTGAAAGAAGAATTTTAAAGGCTATAAAAAAATATAGAATGTTTGGAAAGAATGATAAAATACTTGTAGCAGTATCTGGGGGCAAAGATAGTCTCACTTTATGGTATGTTTTGAATAAGATGGGATATAAAACCTATGGTTATTATTTGCATTTGGGGATAAAAGAATATTCAGATAAAGCTCTTGAATTGATAAAAAATTTTGCTAAAAAAAATAAACTTGAATTTACAGTAGAATATGTAAAAGAAAAATTAGGTCTTTCTATAAAAGAGATTGCTTTAAAAACAAGATATACCCCTTGCTCAATATGTGGAACAATTAAACGGTACTATATGAATTTTTTTGCAAAAAATTTTTCCTGTATAGCA
>CAZSCZ010000209.1:0-3608 GCA_964605455.1 uncultured Spirochaetia bacterium | reverse complement strand
CATTTCCACCACTGCCAGATAAAATGGATGAAATGAAGATATTAATAAATATAGCGTTTAAATTAGAATAAAACTTAGAATAGCAGGATATTTTTAATGATAAAAAGCTTGACAAATGAAAAATAGCGATTATATTATAGAGAAGACTATAATTGTTAGTTTTGTCTATATTTGAATTAATTGTTCTTTGAAAATTTGATAATATTTTAGGTGCTCTGAAATCATAAGTTTATTAAGGAAGGAACTGGTGTACCCATATTATCCTAAACTTAAATAAAAAATTGGCATTTTGTCATTCCTGCCGCTGCATCCGCAGGGGTAAACTTGTCCCTGCGAAAGCGGGAAGTAGGAATCCATTGAGAGTGACGGCCATTCCCGTGTATGCGTTGTCATTCCTGCAGAAGCAGGAATCTATTCTGTTTTTCCCATAATACCGTAGGTTAGCAGTAAAGAGCCCCCCGCATTCCCCTGCGAAAGCATGGGAGTGACATGTTAGCCTTATCGTAAACTTAAGACAAATTTTGTTAAAAGTTGATGTAAAATAATGTAAAAACATAGCTTTAGCTATGTTAAATAATTGATTTAACAGGTCTAAAGACCTGTTTTTACATCTTTTTTACCTATAAAAATAAAATTTTATCCCTTAAGTTTACGCTAATAGTGTACCCCGACACTATAATTTTTTTTTGTGCATAAATATAGATAACACTATAAATAATAGAACAAACGATATTTAAAGAATTGTTATGTAATGCTTAAAAGATATGAAAGAAAATGATTTAAAAAGGAGGTGATGAAAATAATGCGAGACAAACCAATAAAAATGATTGTTAAAAAAATGATTACAGGACTTAACCTGTAAAAAAATTAAAAAAACAATAATTAGAAAGGAGGAAATATAAAATGAACATTAAAAAATATTCTAAAATTATATGTGTGTTTTTTCTGTCAAGCTTAATAGCCTTGTCACCTATAATGGCACAGGAAGAAGCACCTACAAAGAAAGTCACTGAAGATGTGGCACAAGAAGAATCCGTTTCAGAAGAAACCACTGAAGAAGAAGTAGTTCAGGAGAAAAAAACTGAGGCATTGAAGGTTGTAGTAACAGGAACTAAAACTGAAAGGCTTTTAAAAGATGCACCTGTAAGGACAACACTCATTACAAGTAAAGAAATTGAACAAAAAGGTGCAGAAAATTTATATGATATTCTGGAAGGAATTCCAGCTATCAGAGTTGAAGAACAATGTTCATATTGCAACTTCTCTATTGTAAGAATTATGGGTATGTCCTCAGGAAACGCACTTATCTTAATTGACGGACAGCCTGTATATACCGGACTTGCTGGTGTATATGGACTTCAACAAATCCAGGCAGGAACTATCCAGCGCATAGAAATTGTCAAAGGTGCAGGATCTTGCTTGTATGGTTCTGATGCCATAGCTGGTGTTATTAACATCATAACAAAAGAACCCCCAGTTAAATCTACTGTTGAAATGTCAGCTACTTATGGCTCATATAATGATGGTAAATTCAGTATCTTTGCTTCAAAACGAGAAGGATCTCTTGCAGCAGTTGTAGCACTTCAAAAAAGTTTTGGAGATGAAATTGACCAGGACAACGATGGTTTTACTGACAGGGTGCTTACTGAAAATTTTTCAGGTATTGGAAAATTGTACTGGTATAATCCTGTAAGTTTCATTGACAGAGTAATGATATTTGGCAGTTGTTTAAATGAATTCCGTAAAGGCGGTGAACTGACAGGTAATAACTGGGACAACCCATTTGCAGAAGCCTCAGAACATATAAAAACAACAAGATATGAAACAGGATTTAATATAATAAAAAATCTTGCTGCACAGAATACAATAAATGTGAATTTTCATTACTCTACTCATAAAAGGGATGCTACAAATGATGCAGCACAGTATGAAGTGTTTCATTCTATTTTTACCAATGGAGAACCTAATCCAAATATAACTACGCCTGTATCAAATGCATCTCAACTTCCTTTCCCATTTATTGCAAATGAAAAAATTTATGTAGGAGATGTGAATTATTCTCATCCTTTAAAATTAGCTGGGAAACATATTCTTTTAACTGGTATTCAGTACAAAAGAAGCGAGTTTAACCAGATAATCGGGCAGAAAGCATCTGGAACCAGAATGAAGACAACAAAAGAAGCAGATGACTATGGTATTTATCTGCAGGATGAATATTCACCAATTAAAAGATTAACAATTGTAGGTGGTGTAAGATACGATAAACATCATTCAGTTGAACATTATGATATTGGTGATAACAAATATGATACAGAATCAATAAATCCACGTGGAGCTGTTAAATATTCTCTTACAAAGAATTTAACCATTCGTGGAAGTGTTGGAAAAGGTTTTAGGGTGCCTTATCATTTTGATGAGGATTTGCATCTTTGCAGTGGTTCACCTAAAATTGCCAAACCCAAAGAATTAGTCCCTGAAAAATCTTTAACTTATTCTGTTTCTGTTGATTTTATAAAAGAAAATAAATATTATGCTGGAGTAAGTTATACCAGAATTGATGTAAAAGGTAAAATTGCATTTGAACCAACAGACATATCAGGATATGATTATGAATGGAAAAATGTAGAAGATGCATACAGTCAGTCAATAGAAATAGAATTAGGTGTCACCCCTGTAAAAAATTTATTAAAAATTGATGCAAATTATACTTATCTGGATGCTCAATACAAAGAAAATCCTTATAATGAATTTGACAAAGAAATATGGGGTGATGATGCAGAAGGTATTGCCAACTGGACAAAATATAAAAGTAGAGGTAAATACATCCCACGAGTTCCAAAACATTCAGCTTTGATTTCAGTTAATGTAACACCTGGCACATTCTCATTTTTTGTCTCAGGCACATATACAGGTTCTCTTTATATAGAATATTTTGAAGATGATGAAGTCTTAAGAGAAATTAAAAAAACAGAGGGTTTCTGGGTAACAGATATACGAATTGCAAAAAGCTTTGCAAATAAAAAAGTAGAAATATTTACAGGAGCAAAGAATCTCTTTGACTATTGGCAGCATGACAGAAGACCTGATAATGCAGCCTTTATGTGGGCACCATATACAGGGCGAAAAGTCTATGCTGGATGCAAGGTGAAGTTTTAAACGCATATTAACTTAATAATCCTGCGGAAGATTATATATTAATGGAGAATAATTTGTAGGGACAAGACATACCTTGTCCCTACTTTTAAATGTTAGATATAATATATTTTAGACTGTTAGGTAATTTAAGTGGCAAAAGCCACAAAATTTTATGTTATGTGGGGACGGTGCACAACTTTATTAACTTTTTGTTAAAGAAATAAAAAACATATACATATGTATTCCTGCTTTCGCAGGAATGACAGGTAAAGAGAGTGTTCGGTAATTTGAGTGAGAAAATGCACACCCACCACTCACATCCTGTAAGCTGGGGATGTGCCTTTTGAAAGCAGGTAAATTTAAAGTGTGTGATTTATAATTTTAGATATAGTTTAAGTTATAATTTCCGAGCAGTCTTAAACAAGTAAGGAGGTGGAAATATGAATATTTATATTAAAGCATTCTTCTTTTTA
>CAZSCZ010000208.1:0-3657 GCA_964605455.1 uncultured Spirochaetia bacterium | reverse complement strand
TATGGGGTCGTAGCTCAACTGGTTAGAGTACCGGACTGTCGATCCGGGAGTTGCGGGTTCAAGTCCCGTCGACCCCGAGGTAGAAATTATGCCGGGATAGCTCAGTCGGTAGAGCGAGGGACTGAAAATCCCTGCGTCGGTGGTTCGATTCCACCTCCTGGCATTGCCCACCTAGCTCAGCTGGTAGAGCAGCTCATTCGTAATGAGCAGGTCGGGAGTTCAAATCTCCCGGTGGGCTCATTATCTTACATTTAACTAATAACTAACTAATATTCTACTGGTTGTGTGCCTGTTAGGAAAGGTACATTATATTCTATATTAGTAGATGAAGATGTAGCTAGCTTTCCTGTATCTCTTGAAATATCGCAGAAAACTACTTCATTTGAAGGTATAGGAAAGTCTTTCATTATTTTACCCCAGTAAATTTTATTAAATAAATCTACGATTATAGGACCAGCAACTATTCCACCTGTTGCACCATAACCAAGACTTTTTTGAAAATTATCAAATCCTACCCAACTTGTTATTACAAAATCAGGGGTAAATCCTGTACACCACGCATCTTTAAACTCAGTAGTTGTTCCGGTTTTACCTGCTATCGGAACTTTAAGTCCAACTTTTTTTGCAGCATAAAAGCCTGTGCCCCCTTCTTTAAATACATTCTTTAAAATGTAGGAAATTACAAATGTTGCTCCTCTTGAAAAAATTTGACACTCTCCTTCTTCTTTCCATTTGTTTGTAATTGAAATCCTATTATTCTCATAATCAAAGATATATTTGCCAAATTTATTACAGATCTTTCTGATAATTAATGGATAAACTTTTTTGCCACCATTTGCAATAACAGAATAGCTTATAGCAACTTCATAAGGACTCATCTCCACAGTGCCAAGTGCAAGTGAGAGAACAGGTAAAAATTTTGGAGAAATATCTAAATCACTAAAAATTCTTTGCATTGTATGAGAAACAAAATATTCAGGTGTAATTAATTTAAGTAATTGAACAGAAACAGTATTAATTGATTGGATAAGTCCATCTTTTAAAAGAACTCTTCCGCGATATATATTATCATAATTTTTAGGAGCCCATCTTTTACCTTTGTCATTATATACAATTATTCTGTCAGTAAAAAATGTTACTGATGTTACTATCTTTGTATCAATAGCTGTAGTATAAATTAATGGTTTGATAGTTGAACCTACTTGTCTCCGGATGTTAAATGCTCTATTTAACTGATTATCAAAAGTGAAATTTCTACCACCAATAAATCCAAGAACATCCCCGCTTTTGGGTTCCATTACAAGTATTGCACATTGCAAGTCCTTATAATAACTTGCATTCGTTTTTGTATTTATAAATTCTTTTAAATATTTTTTTGCAGTGTCCCTTAATAAGTTTTGAATTTCTATATCAACAGTTGTATAGACCTTTAAGCCACCCTGAAGAATCTCAGCTGGTGTAAAATGCTTTAAAAGTTCCTGCCTAATATATTCAATTACATAAGGAGCTCTATTTATCCTCATTTTCCAGAATGAAACATTAGGAAGTTTCATCCTGTTTTGGTATTTTCGCCAAAAATTTTTAAATCTTTTTTTTAAATTTTTTCTTGAGATAAGTCCAAATTTTGCCAATCTTGAAAGAATAATAAAATGTTTTTTTTTGGATATCTCTGGATTATTATATGGTGAATAATAGTTAGGTGAAGGAATGATACTTATCAAAAGGCTTATTTCAAATATATTTAAACTTTTAACATTTTTATTAAAATATAATTCTGCTGCTGATTTAATGCCGTATGTCCCGTGACCAAAGTAAACTGTGTTAATATACATTAAAAGTATATCATTTTTTGTAAATCTTTTTTCAATTGAAAGTGCACCATAAAGCTCAAGAAACTTCCTGTAAAGAGTCTTTTTTCTGGATGTAAAAAGTATTTTTGCAAGTTGTTGAGTTATAGAACTTCCACCTTCAACTATTTTAAATGAAATTATATTTTTTATTGCAGCTCTAATAATTCCTTTTATATTTATGCCACAATGCTTATAAAAATTCTTATCTTCTATTAAAATTAATGAACGGATTAATGTTTCTGGCACATCTTCAAGTTGAATAATTTTTCGTTTTGATGGGGTGAATTCTCCAATTAAATTATAATTTCTGTCATATATCCTGGTAGGAATTGCTTCTATAATTTTACCTTCCTCGTCAAGGATTACATATTCTCTTTTTGTGTATTTCGCATTTTTTATTGTATGATAATATTCATCTAAATTAGAAAGTAGCCTATCTTTGTTTATCTCCCAGTCTATATAAGCAGAAATTGCAATTATAAAAATATAAACAGATAATATAAAAGTTACAACAAAAAATATCTTAAGGATGGATTTCATAATTTACTTAATATTCTATTTTTAGAGGATTTATTTAAAAAATAGAGCTGTCTAAAAATGTATTTTTTTAGACAGCTCTATTTAATGCAATTTAAATTTTATTAGCCAATTTTAAATATGTTGTTGCATAAGCAATTAAAACTGTTGGTATTGTCCAAAAAAGTCCAATTATCAGACATAATATACCAAGTAAGTTAACAATTTCTAATACAATGCAGAAACCTAATATGTCCCATCTTACACCTTTTGTAATTTTACTACTTGCTTTTAATGCCTCAATTGCTTTCATATTTTTGTCAACAATCAGATACGGGAAAAACATATATTTTATTCCCCATATTACTGCAGGAAAAATAAGAAGAATTGTTCCTGCAAAAATTATTAGATAATAAAGAATTGATGCACCAATAAATGAGAGCAAATATTTTGCGCCTGAAAATAGGTCAGATAAACTTGCATTTTCATCCTTAGCCTTTTTCAATGCAATTATTATTAATCCTACACCTAACCAAAATGAAAGTATAATGAATAATATTTGTCCAATAAATCTCAGCTTATTTAATACCCAAGCGCCACCGATTAGAAGCACAAAATATACAACAATGACCGATAGAAAGAAAAAGAAATTTTCTTTCGTTATACCCCAACCCTTTTTTAGAACTTCACTTATAAACATAAATATCACCTCCTTTTATGCATATTTCATTTTTTTGATTACTTTATAAATTTACTATTTATTGATAAATACATAAATAGCTAATAATGCTGAAAAAATTGTTAAAATACTTAATATAAGAGTAAGTATAGCCTTACCAAAATATTCTATCATAAGATATATACTTACAGAAATAATTAACCATATCAATATAATAATAAATCTATCAATTTTTTCCATATTTACTTACGCTTCCTTGTCCCCTTGTCTTTGAGATAGAATAAATTTTCAATCTTTTTCTCCAGATTTTTGTATGTTAATATATATAATGTAAACATACTACTGGTTAATATTAAAATAAATAAAATAGATTGAATTATCCTGGTAGTTTCCATATAAACTCAATCACCTCCTTTTATATTTTTCAAATAATTTTTCAATTGCACGGTTTAATTCTTTTTCAATTTTTTTTGAATTGCTTGTTCTCTATGACTCATTTTTAAATAATCAACAATTTCAGATTTCCCCACTGCAGGTATTCCAAGAAAAAGTATTATATCAAATTTATCTTGCATTGATCTCAATTGTATATAATTGATAATTAAAAGTCAA
>CAZSCZ010000207.1:0-3662 GCA_964605455.1 uncultured Spirochaetia bacterium | reverse complement strand
GTTTTAATGATATTATAAGTTTGATAAGAATATAGCAGGATTTTAAAAAGAATACCAAAAAATAATATCAAATTTTATGAGCACTTTCCTAAAAAAATATTTTAATTTGTAGATAATTTTTACTTGACATTACATATTAATTATAATATACTATAGTATAGCATACTGATGTATGCTATACTATAGTGCTATAAAAAGGAGAATTAAAATGAAATTGTTAAAAAATGTAAAAAAAGTCTTAAAATTGTGGAATAAAGAATATAAGAAAGGTTTTTTTTCTTATATTATTCTTTTACTATTAAAGGACAAACCACGATATGGATTTGAGATTTCTAATAAAATATCCGAAATCACGCTTGAAAAAGTTACTTTCCAAGAAAGTGGAATATATCACATATTGAAAAAATTAGAGGATAAAGGATTTGTTACAGCAGAGTGGAGACCATCTAATAAAGGCCCGAATAGAAAATACTATACAATTACTGAAGCAGGAGAACAATTGTTAAAGATATTTACAAAGGATTATATCTTACCTATTAATAGTGCTGTTAACAAATTAATAGAAAAACATTTTTCAAATTTAAAATAAGGGGGTAGAAAATTATGAGAGTTAAAGAAGTAATAAATTATGTAGATGCACAGGTTCAAAAATTAAAAATTCCTGATACCATTTCAAAATTATATAGAAAAAGTTTCAATAAGAAGATAAAAAAGATAACTTTAATTGAGCCTGCTCCTGCGGGACATAATGTTTTTGAATTCTCCAATCTTCCTCGTTTAGGATTATCAATAATTGGAAAAATTTTAAAGAATAAAGGCTATGATGTTGAAATTTATAATCTAAATGCTGGTAAATTAAATATTAAAAGATTTATTACATCCGATTTAATTGGAATATCATCAATAACACCAACAATATATGAAGCATATAAATTAGCATCCAAGGCAAAATGGCTAAAAATTCCGGTAGTAATTGGAGGTTCGCATTCAACTTTTCTTCCTGACGAAGCGTTAACTTATGCTGATTTTGTGGTTCGTGGTGAAGGAGAAAAAACAATTGTAGAATTAATAGATGCCTTAAATCAAAATAAACCATTATATACTATAAAAGGTTTATCATATAAGAAAGATGGCAAGACATTCCATAATCCACCCCGTGAATTAATATCAGATATTGATAAGCTACCTGCTCCTGATTTTTCATTAATTAAAAATAACCCAAAATTTTCACAAATGCCCATCTTAAACTCACGAGGTTGCCCTTATAATTGCTATTTCTGTTCTGTTGTTCCAATGTTTGGTAGAAAATATAGATTTAGAATGGTAGATACTGTAATAAATGAGATAAAAGCCAAAAATCCGAAAAAAATTTTTTTCTATGATGATAATTTTGTTGCAAATAAAAAGCATACAATAGAACTTTTAACAAATATGATAAAAAATAAGATAACCCCACCGTGGTCAGCACAGGTAAGAATATCTGTCGGGAATGATGAAAAAATTGTAAAACTAATGAAGAAAGCTAACTGCACCCTAATATATGCAGGTCTGGAATCAATAAGTCAAGAATCACTGAATAGTTATAATAAACATCAAACAATAGACGAGATAACAAAAGGTATATCTACATTTCATAAATACGGTATAAAAGTGCATGGTATGTTTGTTTTTGGAGCAGATACTGATACAATTAAAACTATACGCGAAACAGCAAATTTTGCAATCAAGAACAAAATTGATACAGTGCAATTTTCAATTTTAACTCCTTTTCCGGGAACAAGATTATATAATGATTTAGAAAAAGAGAACAGAATTTTTTCTAAAGAATGGAATTTATACGATGGACATCATACTGTTTTTTATCCTAAAAATATGTCGCCTTATGAATTACAACTTGAAACCTTTAGGGCGTATAAAAAATTTTATTCTTTAACAGGTTCATGGTCTTCATTTTTCAAATTTAATTTTTACAAAAGTGCGATAAATTTATATGCAAGAAAGGTGATACGACAGTGGACAAAGGCAAATAGAGAATTTATCAAAGAGTTAAAAATTTTAAGTGGTATAAAGCCAGTCTTTGTGCAACCCTAATAAAATTTAAAATTAAAAAAAGGAGTATTATATGAGTTCAATAAAAATCCCGAAACTAAAGATAGGTGATTTAGAGGCAAAAATACCAATTATTCAAGGTGGCATGGGGGTTGGAATCTCTTTATCAGGTTTAGCTTCTGCTGTAGCGAATGAAGGTGGAATAGGTGTAATTGCTACTGTAGGCATTGGAATGTTAGAGAAAGATTTTTATACAGATTTTTTAAAAGCCGAAGAGCGTGCTTTAAGGCGTGAAATTAGAAAAGCAAAAAAACTCAGCAATGGTATTATTGGTGCCAATATTATGGTCGCATTAACTCATTTTGATAGAATTGTCAAAACAGTAGTAGAAGAGAGAATTGATATTGTATTTTTAAGTGCAGGGCTTCCGCTAAAAGTTCCACTTACAATGACGCTGGAAAAATTAATTGAATCTAATATTAAAGTAGTGCCTAAAGTTTCGTCAGCAAGAGCAGGCAATATTATATTTAAACGATGGGATGAAAGATTTAATTATATTCCAGATGGATTAGTAATTGAAGGACCCTTATCAGGTGGTCATCAAGGATTTAAAAAGGAACAACTTAATAACCATGATTATGCTTTAGAAAAATTACTACCACCTGCATTAGAAATGGTAAAATTCTGGGAAGATAAATATGGTAAAAAAATCCCTGTAATAGCAGCAGGTGGCATCTTTACTGGTAAAGATATTTATAAATTTATGAAAATGGGGGCAAGCGGAGTAAAAATGGGAACGAGGTTTGTTGCTACTTATGAATGTGATGCAGATGAAAAATTCAAACAAGCATATATAAAATGTAAAAAAGAAGATATAGTAATAATTGATAGTCCAGTAGGAATTCCAGCAAGAGTTATAAGAAATAAATTTATAGATGATGTAAATGCTGGAATAAAAAAACCATTTAAATGCCCTTTGCGTTGTTTGAGAACCTGTAAATATCCTGAGACACCTTATTGTATTGCATATGCCCTAACTAATGCAAAATTAGGTAATCTGGAAAATGGGTTTGCTTTTATTGGGGCAAAGGGATATATGATAAAAGAGATTACAACTGTAAAAAAACTTATTAAAGATTTAATAACGGAATATAGAAAAGCTGAGGATGAATCAAAGCTGGCCAAATGAAAAAAATAAAATTTATAATCTTATTTTTATGGAGAATATAAATTTATTCTGTTATGTTTCTATTTATAAAATAGGAAAGCGCTCATAAAATTTGATATTATTTTTTTGTATTCTTTTTAAAATCCTGCTATATTCTTATCAAACTTATAATATCATTAAAACATATAAGGTCATTCCTGCATGCCATTTGACATAATATATCAGATATCAAAGGAAAGCCAGAAAATTAGGATTGAAGATGTAATGCTTCTAAAAACAACAAAAGCTGAAAAGAAAGAACTCTATCCTGCTATGTGTAAGATACTTCCTACTCCGTACTCAATAAAATTTTCCTTATATTCCTTTCTGAAAGTCTCTCTTACTAAATCACCTGTGCAATGAGATGGTGCAACCTTTTCTACTTGCAATTCTTTAAATTCTTTAA
>CAZSCZ010000206.1:0-3688 GCA_964605455.1 uncultured Spirochaetia bacterium | reverse complement strand
ACCTGATACAACATACTATTATTGGGTAAAAGCATATAATACAGCAGGTTCATCCAATTTCTCTGCTGTTGCTTCCAATACAACATTTTCTCTGCCAAAAGAAAAGGAACCTGAAAAAACAGGATTAACCATATGGAATAATTATATTACTGAAGAGAATCAATATATTAAGATATTTATAAAATCACCAGCACCAGAAAAATATGCAGATGAAAATATTTCTGTTAAAGTTTATACATTAAATGGTGTGCTGGTTAAAGAAATTATTAACACACCTTATAAACAAATCTCCAATCCTATAATCTGGGACTGCGAAGTAAATGGTGAAAAGTTACAAAATGGAGTTTACATTATAATGATAAAAGGAGCAGGAATTGATGAGTATAAACGAATTTATATTGCAAAATAAATTAAATATGACTATAGACCATGGACCATAGACTATTGACTACGGACTCAAAGATTTTATTAAATATTAAGTCTATGGTTTTTTATCAATTTTTATGGTAAAAATTTAATTATAGGAGGAATTTAAAGATGAAAAAGATAATCATATTATTGATGATGCTTCTCTCCATAAGGGAGGTTTATACAGCCTTGCCACCTGCAAGTTTTGATTTTTTGATGATAAAAAATTACGCACGAGCTTTATCAATGGGTGAAGCTTATACCTCCATTTCCGGAGATACAGGTTCCTTGCTCTTTAATCCGGGCAGTATAGGCTATGCTAATAAAAAAATGTTTGGAATTTCACATTATTCAGGTATTGGTGAATACAATAGTGAACAATTAAATGGAATAATTCCTTTTCCTTGGGGAAATATCGGCTTTTCTTTTTCTTACTTTTATCTACCAGAAGATGAAATTTTTGATTATGATGGAAATTTTCAATTCAAAATTAGAAAGAGCGATTTAAATATAAAGGCTGGTTACGGAAGAAAGTTTTTAAATAATATATCTGGTGGAGTTGTGGTTGGTTTGGTAAATAATAAATTAGGTGAGAATGCAAGCACTTCTGTGGGTTTTGGTATAGGAGGAATTTATTCTATACTCACAAAAAACTGGTTACTAAATCCCAAAGATAAGTTTACTATAGGCTTGGCATTAAAAAATATTGGGACAGCAGGCGGTGTAGGTAAAACTAAGACCAGTATGCCTATTAATTTAAGTGCTGGTATAAGTTACCTTTTTTCCAATATAAATCTTCTTGGCTCTTTTGATATTGTTAATTATTTTTATGGACAGACTTTTGCGTCCATTGGGCTGGAATACAGAGTAATTAAATATTTTGCTTTACGAACAGGTTATAAATTGGGATATGATTTAGGGAATTTTTCTGCTGGATTTGGAGTATTTTATCATCTTAATGATATGGATTTTCACCTTGATTATTCATTTAATTTAAACTCAGAAGCTACTCTTGGACATATTCACTCTGTAAATTTGGAACTACATTGGGGTGGTGTTACCACTGAAGTAAAAAGAAAGAAAGAAAAGATAAATATCTCAATAGCACCTTTTAAGAATGTTGATGGTATTGCAGAGTTTGATTATTTAAAAAAGAGTATTCCAGAGGAAACAAGGGATTCAATTGAATTAAAGGAACATGAAAGTATTAAAGTTATAGATATTACTAAATTAGGTAGAAAACCAAGTCTTGATAAATTAAGAAATTTAGGTGTTCAGTATATTGTAGGTGGAAGTTTCAGTAGAAAAGAAGAAAATATATTGGTTATAAAATATATTATAGTAGATGTGAATAAGAAAGAAAAAATTGCTCAGGATACATTTGAATTTAATATAGAAGATGAGAGAATTGTAACCCTTTATGAAAAGTTGGGTGATAAAATAATAGAAAAGATAAAAAGGCATAAAATAGAATAGTAAGATAGAGGGACGGAGGATGTCAGTATGAATATAAAAGATAACATAAGATATAAAATAGTAAACGATTGCTTTGTGATAGAAAATTATAACCATTCACCTGTATTTGCAAGTTTTTTACCTGGAATTGCTGGTCTCTGGGGAAAACCTATGTGGGTTTACTACACAAATAGAAATCAACTTATCACTTCCCTGGGCGTAAAAGATAAAGATGGAGCTATTGTTGAATTTTTGCCTGCAAATAAAGCTTATAAAGAGATAGCTACCACAGGTTTTAGAACTTTTATCAAAATAGGAAAAAAAATTTATGAACCATTTCTCCCGGATAATGAGGCTGTCCAAATCTTAAAGATAACCTCATCTGATGTTGGTATAGAAGAGATAAATAGAAAATTAAATCTAAAAATTAGTGTTGAATATTTTACTTTACCAGAGGAGAATATTCCCGCTTTTGTGAGGGTGTTAAAAATAAAAAATACAGGTAAAATTAAAAGAACTATTGAAGTAATTGATGGATTACCCTGGATTGTCCCTTATGGTATTACAAATTCACTCCTAAAAAATGTAAGTAACCTTGCAAAAGGTTGGTTCAGTGGAGTATTTTTTGAAAAAGATATACCTGTTTTTAAATTGCAGATTAAACCAGAAGATAGACCAGAAGTCTTTCAAATTCAGGGAGGAAACTTTTATTATGGCTATATTTATACTGGTGAGAAGAAATATAAAGCAAAAATAATTGTTGATAGAACAGAGATATTTGGTGAAAGAACAGACCTTTTATATCCAGAAAATTTTTTAGGAAATTTTAAAATAAAAAGACTTCTTTCCTGGAATGAAATGCCATCTGCTATGGGTTATTTTAAAATTCAACTTTTGCCTTCCAGAGAAATAACTTATTTTTCTGTATCTGGCTTCTTTTTGCATAAAAAAATACTTGCTGATTTTATAAAAAAATTTAAATCGCCAGAGTTTATATATAAAAAACAAAAAAGAAATAAACAGATAATAGATGAGATAACAGATAGAATGTTTACTTTTTCAGCAGATGATAAATTTAATAATTACTGTAAACAATCTTTTCTTGATAATATTTTGCGTGGAGGTTTTCCTGTTGCTGTAGGAGAGAATAAAAAAAGTATAATTCATATATTTTCCCGTATTCACGGTGATATGGAAAGAGAATACAATGACTTTGAAATTTTACCTGAATATTTTTCTCAGGGCAATGGAAACTATAGAGATGTGAATCAAAATAGAAGAGAGGAACTGTTTTTCTTGCCTGATTTAAAAGAAGAGAATTTAAGATATTTTTTAAATTTAATTCAACTTGATGGTTATAATCCTTTAAAGATAAAAGAGACAAGATTCTGGATAAAAAAACAAAAAGAATTTTTAAAGATTTTTTCAGGTAAAGTTAAAAAACTTGTAAAAGATTTTATAAATAATCCAATCACTCCTGGTGAATTTTTTAATTATCTTGAACAAAATGAAGTTTATTTAAGTATTAAAGAGAAAGAGAGAATATTAAACAAAATAGTAGAGTATTCAGAAAAGCTTGATAATGCTTTTCCTTATGAAGGCTACTGGACAGACCACTGGCATTACAATATAGATCTGCTACAGAATTTTGAAGCAATATATCCTGATAAAATAAAGGAATTATTTTTAAGTAATCGTGAGTTTATGTTTTACGACAATCCAATGGTTGTGCGTGGAATAAAAGAAAAATATGTAATTTTTAATAATAGACCTTCTCAGATTGGTTCTGTATACTGGGACAAGGAAAAGGAAGAAATGATAAATA
>CAZSCZ010000205.1:0-3736 GCA_964605455.1 uncultured Spirochaetia bacterium | reverse complement strand
GATAAAGGAGAAATATCATATTTTCAGGCATTAGCAACAGGACTTTCTGCAACAATAGGTATAGGAAATATTGCAGGTGTAGCAACTGCCATCTCTATTGGGGGACCGGGTGCTCTTTTCTGGATGTGGGTAACAGCAATTGTAGGAATGGCTACAAGATACACAAGTGCTTTTCTTGCTGTTAAATATAGAAAAATAAATTCAGATGGAAGTGTAAGTGGTGGTCCTATGTATTATCTCACAGAAGGACTTAACTTAAAATGGCTTGCAGTGATATTTTCTATTTGCACAGTTATTGCTACTTTTGGTATAGGAAATATGGTGCAGACAAATACAGTGGCATCTGAGTTATATGATGCTTTTGGTATACCTAAAATTATAACTGGATTAATTATTGGTATTTTAGTTGGACTTGTTATTATTGGTGGGATAAAACGGATTGGAAAAGTTGCCTCTGCCTTAACTCCATTTATGTCTATAATATACCTTGTAGGTGCCTTAATTGTGCTATGTATAAATTATAAAAGTATAATTCCGACATTTAAATTGATTTTTTATTGTGCATTTAATTCCACTTCTGCAATTGGTGGATTTACTGGTGCGAGTGTGCTTTTTACAATAAGGATGGGTGTAGCCAGAGGACTTTTCTCAAATGAAGCTGGGTTGGGTAGTTCTCCTATGATTTATGCTGCCTCAAAAACTAATGACCCTGCAAAAACTGGGCTGGTTTCAATGCTTGGACCTTTTATTGATACTATTATAGTTTGCACAATGACAGGTCTGGTAATAATTTCTACTGGAATGTGGCATTCTGGTGATACAGGCGCTGTGCTTACTGCAAAGTCATTTCAATCTGCTCTCCTATATGGTAGATATATTGTTACTGCTGGTATTGTGCTCTTTGCATTATCTACTTGCATAGGTTGGTCTTATTATGGTGATAAAGGTATGGAATTCCTTATAGGAAAAAAAGCAATAATACCTTATAGATATCTCTATATCATTGCTTTACCAATTGGAGCAATATTTCAATTGAAATTAATATGGAACCTTGCTGATATAGCTAATGCTTTAATGGCTATACCCAATCTTACAGCACTTTTACTCTTGAGTAATGTAGTAGTAAAATATACATTGAAAAAATAGTGTAATAATTTAGATTTCAACTATTCTTATTTTTTCCATTGGAACCTAATAGCTGGATCTGATTTGCTACTATTTCAACAACTGTAATTTTATCACCAGTTGGAGATTCAAATCCATATTGGTGAAGTCTACCCTGAACAGCAATTTGTCTGCCTTTTTTTAAATATTTCTGTAAATTTTCTGCAGGTTTTCCCCATAATCTTACTTTAAAGTAATTTGTATCTTCTATATTTTCATTATCTTTATTAAAATTTTGATGGTTTGCCAAAGTAATTGTAATATGTGGATGACCGTTAGTTGAATATTTTAATTCAGGTTCATTTGCAATTCTACCAATAATTGATACAACATTTAATTCACTCATTTTTAATTTACCTCCTTTTTTAAATTTTTGTTACCACAGAAACATAAGAAACACACAGAGTATTTATTAATCTCTTTCGCTTAAGTTCCTGTGCACTCTATGTTTCTATGGATTTTAGATGAGACTTTAAAACAGTCTCCAACTTTTTCTTTATATTTATTATATACAATTAAAACTATCTAAAATTCCACAAATTTTTATTGAAATTTTTTTTAAAGATTATATTATTAAAGCTTATGAAAAATGGTTCAGTTGGGATTGTAAAGACACGATATTACACATTTGGATTTCCACCCAATGAATTAAAGCTTGAGAGTGGCGAGAAGCTTGGACCCATCACACTTGCTTATGAAACTTATGGCAAATTGAATAAGAACAAAACAAACGCTATACTTATACTTCATGCACTTTCAGGTGATGCACATGCAGCTGGATATCATAAGTCAACCGACAGAAAGCCTGGATGGTGGGACATAATGATTGGACCTGGTAAAGCTTTTGATACAAATAAATATTTCATTATATGTTCTAATGTAATAGGAGGGTGTAAAGGTTCAACTGGACCTAATTCAATTAATCCTAAAACAGGTAAGCCATATGGGCTCAATTTTCCTATTATTACAATAAAAGATATGGTAAATGCGCAGAAACATCTTATTGACTATCTTGGGATAAAAAAGCTTCTTTCACTTGCTGGTGGGTCTATGGGTGGAATGCAGGTTTTACAATGGACAGTTTCATATCCGGAGATGTGTCATTCAGCAATTCCCATCGCAACAGCACCATATCTTTCCGCACAAGCAATTGCTTTTGATGAAGTTGGGAGACAAGCTATAATATCTGATCCCAATTGGCGAAATGGAAATTATTATAATACAGATAAAATTCCTGCACGAGGACTTGCCATCGCAAGAATGATAGGTCATATAACTTATCTTAGCGAGGAATCAATGCATAGAAAGTTTGGTAGAAAACTTCAGGATAAAGAAAAATATAGCTATAAATTCCTTACAGAATTTCAGGTTGAAAGCTATTTGCATCATCAGGGTGATAGCTTTGTTAAAAGATTTGATGCTAATTCTTATCTATATATAACAAAAGCAATGGATTATTTTGATATTTCACAAGGATATAAGTCTTTAACAGATGCTTTTAAAAGGGTAAAATCTAAATTCCTTGTAATATCCTTCTCTTCTGACTGGCTTTTTCCACCTTCCCAATCCCGCGTGATTGTAAATGCTTTAAGAAATAATTTAAAAGAAGTTTCTTATGTTGAAATAAAATCTTCCTATGGCCACGATGCTTTTTTACTTGAAGCAAAACACCTTACACGCTTAATAAAAAAATTTTTGAATACAGTTTCCAAGGAGATATAGCTTTTATGCTTAAATATATAAGATATGATTTACAAATTATAGGTAATTTTATAAAACCAAATAGTAAAGTGCTTGATTTGGGGTGCGGTGATGGAACTTTGTTGGAATACTTAAAATTAACTAAAAATGTTATTCCCTATGGGGTTGAAATATCCGAAAAAGGAATAGAAAAGTGTATTGAGAAAGGAGTGCCAGTTTTTCAAGGCGATATTGATGAAGGTCTGTTGGATTACAAAAATAATTCTTTTGATTATGTAATCTTAAGCCAAACTCTTCAAGTAACAAAAAAGCCATATAAAGTATTAATGGAAATGTTGCGGGTTGGCAAAAAATGTATTGTTAGCTTCCCAAATTTCGGCTATCTTACTATAAGATTATATCTCTTATTTAAAGGAAGAATGCCAAAAGTAAAATTTTTGCCATATAATTGGTACGATACCCCTAATATTCATCATTTAACCATACAAGATTTCTATATCTTTTGTAAAGAAAATAACATAAGAATCTTAAAAAAAGTGTTTTTGAACTTTTCACTTAAAAAGAACAAAATTATAAAGTTTCTTCCCAATATATTTGCTCAGTACGGTATATTTATGATTACAAAAAATAATAAGTAATAAATGGCTACTACAAATGAAAGTATTTATCCATAAATTGCGAGTAAGATATGCTGAAACTGATCAAATGGGAATTGTATATTATGCTAATTATTTAGTATGGTTTGAAGCTGCCAGAACAAATTTTTTGCGAGAAATTGGATTGTCATATAGAACACTTGAGAAACAAGGTATTTTTCTTCCAGTTGTAGAAACTTATGCCAAATATATTTCTCCTGCATTTTATGAAGATG
>CAZSCZ010000204.1:0-3741 GCA_964605455.1 uncultured Spirochaetia bacterium | reverse complement strand
TAAGCGTCTTATAGAATCACAACCTTCAGAAAAAGTAATAGAATATTTAAGAAAAATTGAAATTCAAAGTGTATTTATTAATACATTTAAACTAATTTTAAGAGCCTATGAAGACATTACCTATAAGCTTTCTACTGTTTTATCTAGAAAAATTAGCACCAAAACATTTCATGAGCGTCAAAAATTTGAAGATGCTGTATTTCTAATAAATGTTTGTAAAAATGATGCGAGTCGAATTTTAGATTTTTTAGAAAAATGGCGCAAAGAAACAACCGGGTAAAGTATATATTCTTTAAGTGGTGGATAGGCAGTGTTAAGTGTATAAAAAAGATAAGTGCGCTCTTTTTTTTACTGTGTGAGTCACAAAAACTCTTTTAATTTTTATTGACAACTGAGATAGAATTTATTATATTTAAATTAAGTAAGATAAGAGAAAACGGGATGTAGCGCAGACGGTTTAGCGCGCTTGCCTTGGGAGCAAGAGGTCGCGGGTTCAAGTCCCGCCATCCCGAAATTGTATACGCGCCCGTAGCTCAGCAGGATAGAGCAACGGATTTCTAATCCGTGGGTCGCAGGTTCAAATCCTGCCGGGCGTGCAGCTTTTTGTTTAATTACCTTCACTCTATCTTTTCTTTCTACGATAATCTCATTTGTTTAACTATTTTTTTACATTCAACTAAAAATACTATATATGGAATGCGAGAAAATATAGTTAAATACATAAATAATTGCACAATTCTTAACACATATTGTCATTCCCGCAAAAGCAGGAAACTATAATTGAAACAATATAAGTAATTATAGACTCCTGCGTCCGCAGGAGTGACAATCTTATCTATATTGTTACGAATATTTATGCATTTAACTATAAATTTGAGGATTTTATGAATGTGATAAGAGATAGGCGTAAAAAATTCTCTTCAAGAAGACCAAATGAAATCCACATTGATTGAAATTAAGGTAGTGTAAAATATTTATGAAAAAGATGTTAAAATAACAAGTGATTAAGATGCTCTTTGATATCAGGGGTGAAATAGTAATGATAGGGAGGTTGAGATGGAAGATTGAAAATGAAGGATTTAATGTAGAGAAAAACTTAGGCTACAACCTCACACACCCATTCTCAAAAAGCCTTAAAGGCTTAAAAAGGGTGTATATAGGGATAGACACAAGTTAAATATAAGAGGGTGTGTGAGGTTGAGCCAAAATGAAACTGAAAATGGAATTTTTGATGCATAAAGTATGCAAATTTAAAATTCCAATTCATCAAACATAAAAATAAACAGAATTCAAAGAAAAGTCAACAAAAAATTTAAGTTGAATCTTCATCGCTGTCCCATTAAGATTACTCTTGACATATAATAATAAAATTTATATGATATTAATAATAAAGAAATAGTAAATATTCAATTTAATATAAGGAATTTGCATATGAAAAAATTAAAAATAGGTTTAATTGGGGTGGGACATATGGGACAGTACCATTTGAATATTCTTTCTACATTGCCAGAAGTTATTATTACGGGTATTTGTGATATAAATGAAGAAAAATTAATAGACATAAGCAACAAGTATGAAGTTCCTGCGTATGATAATCACAAAAAGCTTATAAAAAAATGTGATGCATTATGCATTGCTACACCTACAAGCACACATTACAAAATTGCAAAAGATACACTTGAAGCTGGGTGCCACTTACTTTTAGAAAAGCCGATAACCACTACTCTGGAAGAAGCAAAAGAACTTGTTGAAATTGCCAAAAAAAAGAATGTTATTTTTCAAGTTGGTCATGTTGAAAGGTTTAACGGAGCTGTGCAACAACTTAAAAATATTATACTTAATCCATTTTATATTGAATCAAAAAGGATTGGACCATTTGAACCACGTATTTCTGATGTTGGTGTGGTGCTTGACCTTATGATTCATGATATTGATATTTTACTTAACTTGATTGAAGATGAAGTTGTAGAAATTTCTGCAGTTGGTCGTTCTGTTTATAGCAAATTTGAAGATATTGCTGTTGCTCAAATTTTATTTGCCCGTGGGTGTTTTGCATCTGTTATGGCAAGCAGAGCATCTCAGAAAAAAACAAGAACACTTACTATTATGCAAAAAGAATCATTTGTATTTTTGGATTATGCAACTCAAGATATTGAAATCCATCGTCAAGCAGCAACAGCTTACCTTTTAACTCCAGAGGAAATACGATATTCACAGGAATCTTTTGTTGAACATCTCTTTATTCATAAAGATAATCCATTAAAACTTGAGCTTTTGCATTTTATAAATTGTATTACAGGAAAAGAGAAACCAATTGTTGATAATAAGCAGGATTTACTTACTCTTGAAATAAGTCTTAAAATTATTGACCAAATTAATAAAAGATTAAAGAAATGAATGAATTTAAACTTATTAAATATCTTACCAAAGATATAAAAAAATCAGGGAAAGGTATTATTGAAAGTATAGGTGACGATACAGCTGTACTGGAGTTTAATAAAAAAGAATACTTGCTCTTTACAGTTGATTCACTTGTAGAGAAAGTTCATTTCAAACTAAATTGGAAAATCCCGTATTCCAAACTTTTCTATTCAGTTGGGTGGAAAGGAGTTGCAATAAATGTAAGTGACATTTTGGCAATGGGTGGTACACCTTACGCCATAATTATCTCTCTCTCTATTCCCCAATATATTACTGAAAAGCATTTAAGATTCTTATATAATGGAATTAATGAATGTGTAAATTTTTATAATATCACAATTGTTGGCGGGAATATAACTTCAAATAAAAATTCATTTTTAATTGATATTGCGTTACTTGGAAAAGTAAAAAAAGAGAGGCTTCTTTTAAGAAAAAATGCTAAAAATGGCGATTTTATCTATATCCAAGGGTTTCTTGGTGAATCAGCTGGAGGGCTTGAATTGCTTGAGAAAAATAAAATTAAAAATGAATTTATAAACGCACATCTTATGCCCAGACCAGAAATTAATTGGAATAATATATTTAAGAAACATAGAATAAATTCTGCAATTGATATAAGTGATGGATTTTTAGGTGATTTATCCCATATTCTTGAAGCAAGTGAAAAAGGCGCAGAAATATTTATTGAAAATATACCTATAAGAAGTGAATTAAAAGAAACATTTCCTAATAAATGGGAACAATTTGCTTTATATGGTGGAGAGGAATATAAAATTATTTTTACTTCACCGGATGAAATAAAAATGTCTAATATTTTTAAAGTAGGTAAAATAATTCAAAAGAAAGGTATTACGATTATTCGTAATAATAGAAAAATAAAATTAAAAAATACATATGGATTTTTGCATTTCAAATGAAAGTGATAATTTCTGACAGCAAAGAATTTACATTGGAACTTGGTAAGCGATTTGCCGAAAGATTGAAAAAGCGTGATATTATTGGACTTATCGGGGAGATGGGGGCAGGCAAAACTGTTTTCACTAAAGGAATTGCAAAAGGATTAGAAATTGATCCAATGATTGTTACAAGTCCAACCTTTACAATTATAAATGAATATGAGGGCAAAATAAAACTTTTTCATTTTGATTTATATAGAATTAAATCTCTTGACGAAATAGAAAATCTTGGATATGAAGAATATTTTTACAATGATGGAATAGTTGTTATTGAATGGGCAGAGAGGTGTATGGATCTTCTACCCCATAAAAGTTATTTAATCTATTTTGAATATATAGATGAAAATAAAAGAAAAATAAAATT
>CAZSCZ010000203.1:0-3808 GCA_964605455.1 uncultured Spirochaetia bacterium | reverse complement strand
ATTAGCAATTTTCACGGCGGGGATTTTTCCTTCCCTTGCCATCTTATAAAGAGTAGATTTTCCTATTTTTAAATATTTTGCGGTTTCTTCAAGGGTCATTATTTCCCCAAAACCTTCCATCATAGTTTTAACTCCTTTTGAGATTGCCAGAATTTATCGTCATTTAACATCACATGATAATATATAGTAAAGAAAAGCAAAAAGTCAAGCAATACAGGAAAAATTGTAGGGAGGGAAGAAGAACTTTTTCTTGTTTTGAGAAAGTCTATAGAAGAGCAAGCTTTGGAGTGCGGGTAAGAAAACTTGGAGGGATAAGGTTCGAGCACCAAGACTGCGGGGTAAATCTATACTTCAAGTTTGATTAAGATATCCTTTCTCTCAAGGAGTTCATTCAAAGTCAATGGTTTTTCAAGAATTATATAAAAATCAAAATGAGTTCTTCTTGGGTCATTTTCGGGGAGGATCTCCAAAAATACATTTGTATCCACTAAAAACATTATCTCCACTCCAGAGCTTTATGTTGCAACTCAACAGAAGAAAATTTCTCTCGTATCTCTGATAACCCACCTTCCCAGTCAAACTTAAATTTTCTTGCCTCGATTTCTCCACTCTTGTATTTCCTCAGCAAGAACTCTATATAATCTAAAACCTCTCTCCTTAAATCCTCAGAAAGCTCCCTTATTTTCAGCTTGATTTCCTTCTCATACATGATTTTATTTCACCTCCTTGATATTTCACCATCTGTCTTTTCCTATTTAAAGGATGTCGCCTAACTGGGGATTATCTGTAATACCGTTAATTTCATCAAAAATTAACATTAATCCTTTAGTGCCTGCGTCTTTTACTCTGGAATATAATTCCTTTAGAAATGGTAAATATCCTCTTGAAATATCAGGACCATCTTTTTTTAACGCTTCAAAATTTATATTAATCATTCCGAATAGTTCCTGTTTTCCGATATATTTTGCGAAAAAATTTTTTATTTTTTCACTAATAGAGGGTTGATATATCCCACTTTTTATTGCTGCTTCCACACTTTTTGTAGCTAACTCGTCTAAAGTAGAAACACCACCTAAAAGAACATATATTCCAAGAATATTATTTTTATGTTCAGCATAGTATTCCATAAAACCAGCCAATGAGCTTTTTCCTATTCCGTATTCGCCTGTAAGAAACACTGCCTGGGGTTTTCCTAATTCTACTTGTTGTATTGACCTTGCAATTCTTTGTATTTCTTTATTTCTTCCTGTAAAAAGTTCTACGGGCACAGGTTGACCCGGGTAAAAGGGGCTTTTTCCTTTTGTTAAATTATTCATATTCAATAATCACATTTTTTATCCATTTTAATTTAAATATTAAGTGTTATTTTAATTTATCAATTTCTCGGAAAGTGTCAATAAAAAATTTTTCACACTACTGTATGAATAATAGTGGTTAAAATTATTAAAAAAATACTTGCTATTCTTTTTTACATTTATTAAATTTCACAAAATTTTAAGGTTGGCGGAGGAATTATAAAAGATGTTATTAAATATAAGAGAGGGGCTTACCTTTGATGATGTTTTACTTTTGCCTGGTAAATGTAAAATTGAATACAATGAAATTGACCTTACTACTAATGTAACAAGAAATGTTAAGTTAAAAATTCCAATACTTTCAGCTGCAATGGATACAGTTACTGAATCAAGGCTTGCTATTTCATTAGCACAGTTAGGAGGAATTGGTGTTATACACAAAAATTTTACTCCTGAGCAGCAAGCACAAGAGGTAGAAAAAGTTAAACGATATGAAGGTGCCAAAATTTCTAATCCTATAACAGTTTCGCCTGATGATAGTCTTCAGAAAATTATGGTTATGCGAAAAAATTATGGGGTTTCTGGTTTCCCTGTAGTTAGAAATAATAAACTTGTTGGTATTGTTACACATCGTGATGTGAAATTTGTAAAAAATTATAATATAAAGGTAAAAGATGTAATGACAAAAGATGTAATTACTGCGCCTGAAAATATTTCTTCTAAGAAAGCAGAAAAAATATTTATTAAATACAAAATAGAGAAGTTGCCACTTGTTGATAAAAATGGAAATCTTAAAGGACTTATCACATCAAAAGACCTTTTAACTAATCAAATTTATCCTAATGCAACAAAGGATAGATATGGCAGACTTATGGTAGCAGCAGCTGTGGATGTTGAGCTGGATTTGACTCGTGAGGAAGCATTAATAGAGAAGGGAGTAGACATTCTTGTTATTGATAAAGCACATGGGCATACTGAAAAAGTTATTAAAAAGATAAAGATTCTAAAGAAAAAATTTAAAAATATAGACATTGTAGCAGGTAATTGTGGAACTTCTGAGTGCGTTGAAGATTTGATTAATGCAGGTGCTGATGCTGTAAAAATCGGGATAGGTCCTGGTTCTATCTGTACTACGAGAGTGATTTCTGGTGTAGGTGTGCCACAATTAACTGCTATTTATTTTGCAAGTAAAGCAGCAAGAAAATATAAAATTCCTATAATTGCTGATGGTGGAATTAAATATTCTGGTGATATTGTGAAAGCTCTTGCTGTTGGTGCAAATACTGTTATGCTTGGAAATCTTCTCGCAGGTGTGGAAGAAAGCCCTGGTGAACTTGTTCATTATAAAGGCAAAAGCTATAAAGTTTATCGTGGAATGGGTTCGCTTGCTGCTATGAAAAAAGGTAGTGCATCACGATATTTTCAGGAAGATGAAGCTGAGTATGAAAAATTTATCCCTGAAGGAATAGAGGGACAAATACCATATCGTGGGAGCCTAGCTGGTGTTATATATCAACTTGTAGGTGGTATTAAATCTGGGATGATGTATACAGGGTGCAAGACTATAAAAGATTTACATAGAAAAGCAAAATTTATAAAAGTCACAGCAAGCGGAGTGCAAGAGAGTCATCCTCATAATGTTGAAATTATAAAAGAAACACCAAATTACTGGAGGGAATAATCTGGGAGAATGTGCAATTTTGATGCTTGAAGACGGCACTTATTTTATGGGCAAATCTTTTGGTGCAGAAGGAGAAAAATTAGGAGAAGTAGTGTTTAATACTTCTCTTACAGGTTATCAAGAAATTCTAACTGACCCTTCATATAAATCTCAGATTGTTACAATGACATATACTGAAATTGGAAACTACGGCACAAATTCAGAAGATTTTGAATCAGTTCGTCCCTGGGTTGAAGGTTTTATTGTCAGAGAATATAGCAAAAATTATTATAACTTTCGTGCTGATGAATCCCTTAAAGATTTCCTTAAAAAATATAATATAATTGCTATAGAAGATATTGATACACGTGCACTTACACGATTAATACGAATTAAAGGTTCAATGAATGCCATTATTTCTACTGTTGATTTTAATAAGTCGCGCCTTTTAAAAAAAGTAAAAGAATGGAATGGTATTGTTGGTATAGATCTTGTAAAAGATGTTACTCGGAAAAATGTATGGAAAACTAAATTTTTTAACATAAAAAAGAAATATAATGTTGTTGTAATTGATTGTGGTGTAAAATATAATATTCTGAGACTTCTTGAATGTTATAATATGCAACCTATTGTTGTGCCTGCTATGTATAATTATAAAAAAATCTTAAAATTTAAGCCTGATGGAATTTTGCTTTCAAATGGACCGGGTGACCCATCAGCTGTGAAATATGTTATTGAAACTGTAAAAGAACTTTTAAATTACAAAATTCCTATGTTTGGTATATGTCTTGGGCATCAGATTCTTGCTCTTGCTTTAGATGGTAAAACTTATAAATTAAAATTTGGACATCAT
>CAZSCZ010000202.1:0-3853 GCA_964605455.1 uncultured Spirochaetia bacterium | reverse complement strand
AAAAAAAAGAAAAGAATGAAAAGAAAAAAACTTTTTTTAAAATTTTCAAAATGTTTTTTACTATATTCAATTTTTAGTTTATATTTTAAGTTAAAAAAAAAAAAAAAATATAGGAGAGGTGGCCGAGTGGACGAAGGCGGCGGTCTCGAAAACCGCTGTGCCCCAAAAGGGTACCGGGGGTTCAAATCCCTCCCTCTCCGTTGAAATTTGTGTTTTTAAAATTTATTGCTTGACACTTTAGGAAATAAAGTATATCTTTTCAATAATCCCGATAATTTATGAGGTTGAAGATTAAAATATGTTAGCCCCAAATTATATCCAACAGGTTGGGTTTTTTAACCCTGCCGAATATATGGGACACTCCTGTCCCGCATATCAGATTATATAGTATATAATACCGATAGCCGAGGTTTTATAACTCAGATGTTAATATTTACCAAATTTTGTTGCGAAAGGACCAAATATGCTAAGGAGGAGGGTGATTATGATGGTAAAAAATTTAAATATTTTTATAATATTACTGCTTTTTACATTTAGCTGTGCAAGTAGTAGTGGTAGTAAACGAAAAGAAAATTTAGTTGTTTCTTCCAGTTCATCCGGTTCTTCTACCCCATCTAAATCGTCCAGCGAAGAGGATCCTGCAAAAAAAATTGCTCAGAATATTATTTTAAATATTAATAAGCTTCCTAATAAGAGAGTAGCTGTTGCTGACTTTACTGATATTGAAGGGAATGAAACTGTTGAAGGGAAGTTGCTTGCTGAACAAATAATCACATATCTTGTTCAAAATACTAATGTAAAAGTAATAGAACGCAAACAATTAAATAAGGTTCTTGAAGAACAAAAACTCACAATGTTGGGATTAACAGAAAGCGATAATGCACAAAAAGTAGGAAAAATTCTTAATGTAGATGGTATAGTTTCAGGCACAATTACTTATCTTGAAGATAGCAAAGAAATAAATGCAAGGATGATAGAAGTTAATACTGGTATAATCTTATGTGCAGTACCTGTTAGATTAAGGCACCATAAAAGCAAAATGAATATAGCAAGACTCTCCCCTGAAGAGCGTGAAAAATTAGAGAAAGAATTTGCAGAAAGAGAAAAAGAACGAAAAAGAAACCCTGAGCTTTTTAGAATAAAAGCCAAACATCATAAAGAACTTGCAAAATTAAGAGAAACAAACCCTAAATTATATTTTAAAGTTATTAAAACAATAAGAATAATGGAGCGATTAAAAAATGAAAGACCGCGAGTATTTTTGCTTGTTACTGAATCACCTAATTCACCTAAAATAAATAAACTAAAACAGAGAGCACCACGACGATTTCAAAAGGTAAAAGAACTCAGGAAAATGTTGAAATTTATTACAGATAATTCACCTGCATATCGTCAAAAGTTATTATATGATAGACGCGAGATTATGAGAAGACTTAAATAATCAAAATGGGAAAAATCAGGATACCTGAAAAAGCAAAACTTTTTAATGGAATAATTTCTGTAAGCGAAGAAATATTACCAGTAGTTAAACAAACACTTCAAGCTGAATGGGGTGAAATAGACCTTGAGTCTGAGGTTTTTCCATTTGATACTACTAATTATTATAATGAAGAAATGGGAGGTAATCTGATTAAGAAATTTTATAGTTTTAAAAAGCTGATCAATAGAGAAGATATTATAGAAATAAAATTAAAGACAAACGAAATTGAATCAAAAATTAAGATTAATAAAAATAAAAAGGGACGAGATATAAATATTGATCCTGGTTATCTTACACTTATTAATGTAACTCTTGCTACAACAAAAGATTATAGGCATAGAATATATATTGGAAAAGGTATTTTTTTGGAGAATACACTTTATTATGACAAAAAAGCGAAAAGTTATGTAGAATGGGAATGGACATATCCTGACTATAGAAAAAAAGAATATAAAGAATTTTTTAATAAAATGCGTGAGATATATCATAAACAATTAAGATATGGTGAAAATTTTGAAAAGCTCTTTTAAGAAAAAAATTCAATTCACATCAAAATTTAGTGAAGTGGAACGGTTCTTAAATCAGTACAAAATTGATACTATCTGTTATAGTGCAAGATGTCCTAATAGGGTTGAATGTTTTATTCAAAAGAAGATGACTTTTATGATTATGGGAGAGATATGCACACGGAACTGTAAATTTTGTAATGTAAAGAAAGGTATTCCGAGGAGATTAGATTGGACTGTTCCAGAGAGAATAAAAAAGATTATAAAAAATTTTGATCTGAGATATATTATCATCACATCTGTTACGCGCGATGACCTTGATGATGGTGGGGCAGAATATTTTGCTTTCACTGTTAAAAATATAAAAAAAGATTTTCCACATATAAAAATAGAAATTTTAATTCCTGATTTTGCTGGAAAAGAACGCTCACTTGAAAAAGTTGTATTCTCCGGTGCTGATATTGTTGGACATAATATTGAAACAATTCCGCGTCTTTATCCAGAAGTAAGACCAATGGCAAATTTTGAACGCTCCCTTTTTGTTCTAAAACAATTAAAATCACTAAATCCACATCTTATAACAAAATCAGGATTTATGGTTGGGTTAGGTGAAAGTATTAAAGAGATTCAGGAGTTATTATATATATTACGAGATAATGGTGTAGATGCTGTAACTATTGGGCAATATTTTCAGCCATCAAAAGGAAATTTACCTGTAAAAAAATATGTTCAGGATGAAGAATTTAAATTATATGAAAAATGGAGCAAGCGTATAGGATTTCGTTATATATTATCAGGTCGTTATGTTCGTAGCTCTTCTCTTGAGATAAGGGGAAAATAATAATTGATTTGTTAATAAAATTCCTAATATTGTTTTAGCATCTTTAATTTTATTATTTTTTATCATTTTTAAAAGTGTATCAATTGAAAAGATTTTTACATCTATTTTTTCATCCTCATCCAATTTCTGTTTTGTTTTTACAAAATTATATGCAAGGAAAAGGAAGATTTTTTCATCTGTAAAGCCAGGGGAAGAATAAAATTCTGCTAATTTGATAATTTTTTTAGCTCTAAATCCTGTTTCCTCTTCTAATTCTCTTTTAGCAGCTGCTCGTGGCATTTCATTTCCATCAATTAATCCAGCAGGAAGTTCCCATAATTTTTCATTAGTTACAGGTCTAAATTGTTTAATCAAAAGAATATGTTGATCATCTATCAAAGGGACCACAGCAACTGCAGGTTTATGTAAAATAGATTCATAAAGTGAAGAATGACCATCAGAAAATTTTACTTTTTGTATTTTTAATGTAACAATTTTGCCTTTATAGATTGTTTTCATTTTTATATCTTTTTAAAACAGATTTCAGCCCATATTGCCGAGGAAGGGAGTTGAACCCTTATGGGCGTAAAGCCCAGCGGATTTTGAGTCCGCCGCGTCTGCCAATTCCGCCACCTCGGCTGTTTTAAATATTCAATTACTACCTAAAAATAAATATAATTTCAGTAAATGTCAATATCTTTGTTAAAAGTGTTGAATAATTATGATAAAATTTTGTGTTCCTTTAAATTTACAGGTGGTTTACCGCTACTTTTAATTTTTTAAAAATAATATTTTAATTCTAATGTATAAATAGAATTAAAAGGAATTATAGAAAATTCACTTTTAGAAGTGCCGGTAAAAACAGTAGAAAAAAAAGTTATATCCAAATCCTCTATAATATTATATGTAATTGACGGAATTAAAATTGCGCCTGTATAGTAAAATTCAAATACTGTTGTGAAACTTCCATTAATCTTTTTTATTATCTCATTTTTTTCTATCCGCATCATTGCATAATGTTTCTGTAATTCTGTATAACCTTTTTTA
>CAZSCZ010000201.1:0-3856 GCA_964605455.1 uncultured Spirochaetia bacterium | reverse complement strand
AATTAAAAAGAGAAATAAAAATAATCCCAAATGGTGTTGACTATAATTTATTTGCTGTTGCTCAGGAAAAATTACCTCATCCTCCTACTTTAATTTACACAGGGGCAGTTGAGTGGTGGAGTGGTCTTGATTTGGTAATCAAGGCTATGGCTGAGGTAAAAAAGGATATTCCCAATTTGCAGCTTATGATTATAGGACATTGTTATCCTCAATATTTGAATTATCTTTTTGAATTAGCAAAGCAATTAAGAATTAAGAAAAATATTGAATATTTAGGTAGAAAACCTTATAAAGAACTTCCTTTTTATTTAAAAAGAGCTGATATAGGATTAGCTGTATATTCCCCAATTAAAATAAGAAAATACGGATTCTCTCTTAAAACAATAGAATATATGGCAGCAGGACTTCCAGTGATTATTACCCAAAATATCCAGACAGCTTTAATTGTGAAAAAATATCAATGTGGTAAATTAGTAGAATTTGAAGAAAATTCTATTGCTACAGCTATTAAACACTTATTCATAAATCAAAGCATATACAAAACTTACTCTAGCAATTGTTTAAAGTATGCTCCTCAATTTGACTGGGAAAAATTAATAGATGATTTTTATCAAACAATTATCTCTGTCAATTCAACATTACTTTCTTAAGCATTGTTTCAACTGCTGTCCACACCTCATCTACACTAAGAGAAGTAAGACATAAAGGTTTCTTACATTTAGGTTTAAAAAAGGGTTGATGCAAGTAACAAGGAACACAGGGGAGTTTCTTTTGTACGGGAATAAAATTTTCCCAATCTGAAATTACTTGTTTAGGACTAGTTGGTCCAAAAATACCTATAGAAGGTATCTTAAATGCACGGGCAATGTGAAGTGGCCCAGAATCATTACCAATAAAAAGATGGGAATGTTTAATAATAGCCATCATTTGACCAAGTGTAGTTTTGCCTACTATGTCAATTATAAAGGGACTTTTTAAAGAAGTAAAAATTTTATTACTAATTTTATCTTCCTTTCTGCCTAAGATTACAACTTTAATTCCATAGTTAGATATTATTCTTTTAGCTATTTCAACAAAATTTTTTATAGGCCAGCTTCTATATTTAGCATGCCAAGTAGCTCCAGGATGAATAACCACAAAAAATGGTTTTTTATTTTTTAAAATTATGTGGTTAACAAATTCAATATCCTTTTTTGACAAATAGATGTGAATTGTAGTATCAGTTGAATGTATACCAATTTGTTCTAATAAAAGAAGATTTTGTTTTAATATAGGTACATCTGGTAAAAATTTTCGTTTAACATTATATAAAAAACCACATCCATCTTTTTCAAATCCAATACGGTAAGGTATATCAGAGAGAAACATAATAATTGAATGTTCCATCATCCCTTCACCTCTGGCAGGGTCATAAACAAGATCGAAATTCTTTTGGCGCAGTGTTTGAATAAGTTTTATTTTACTTAAGAAACTCTTGTGATGAGTTCTTACATCAAAGAGGATATAATTAGATATATACTTGCTTTCTGGGAAATAGAAAAAAAACTCTGATTTATATCTACAAAGTATGGAAATATGTGCTGAAGGAAAATGCTTTCCAATTGCTCTTATTACAGGCAAAATACACAACATATCACCAATACCACCACTACCGGCAAATATTAGAATTTTCTGAACTGAATCTAAATTTAAACCTTTTGTAAAAAAAGAGGATATTCTTTCTCCAACAACAGCTAATAATTTTAATAGAGGATATTTTACAATAGACTTCATAAAAGAGAATTCTTTATGACTTCAATATAATTTTCTATTGCCTTTTCAAAAGAAAAGTTTTTAATTGCCTTTTTACATGCTTCTTTGTAGAAAGAATAAACTTTTTTGTTACTAAGAAGATTAATAATACTTTCAGCAAGTAACTTTTCCCCTCGGCTTAATGGCTCATCTGAAGTGTAAAATTTCCCTTCTAATGGAGGAACTAAAATTCCATAATTTTCATATTCTATTTTATCCCACACCCTATTGGAGTAACTTTTAGTAGAAAGAATTTCTCTTGGGCCAAAATCACAGTCTGTTGCTATAACTGGAGTGTTACAAGCAAGAGACTCTATTATAACATTTCCAAAACTTTCCCAAAGAGACGAAAGAACAAACACTTTTGCTCTTGCTATGAACTTGAATGGATTTTTGTGAAATCCTAAGAAATAAACATCCTTTTTTAATCCAAATTCTTCTGCAAGTTTCCTTAAATAAACTTCAAGGGGCCCTCTTCCAAGAAATACAAGTTTAGTCTCAGGTAATTTTTCTTTTACTAGCCTGAATGCCCTTATAAGGTGCCATTGTCCTTTTTGTCTTGATAGCCTTCCTACATTTATTATAACAGGATACTCGAAAATCTTTTTAAAGACAGGCTCTATTTCTTCACTTCTTTTTCTGATTATCTCATTAACATTTATAGGATTATAAATCACTTCTATCTTTTTTGCCTTAATGTGATATTGTTGAACTAAATCTAATGCTAATCCTTTAGAGACAGTTACTATCTTATCTACATGACTGTATAATAGTGGAATTAGAAACAGCATTATGGAACTTTCTATAAAAGATTTGTTTTTATAATATTCCCTAAGGTTTGTATGTTCACATATAATAGATTTATAACCAGCTCTAGTAAATACTTTAACTGTCAAAGCAATAATATTTGCTCTGTTTGTAGCACCACTTATAACAACATCAGGTTTTATATATCTGAGATGCTTATAGAGCTTATAGAAGGCTATAAGGGAATTTTTAAGTTTTACAAGCTTGTTATTTCTGCTATGTCCATTTGTGAAACATTTCAAAAATATATTGGGAGAAAGTTCATAATCAAACTCATTTTCTATTGTAAATACAAATAAATCAAAATATTTCCTTTTAGCCAAAGCATTTATTATTTGCTGAAAAATTTTTTCAGCTCCTCCACCCCTAAAAGAGGTAATAAAAAATACAACTCTTATTTTTTTTGAACAAACCATCATTTCAATAAGTCTTTATGTTTCAAATAAAATAATAAGTATGACCTTACATAATACAACAAAAACTTGCTAAAGGTTCTATCACTAACAATTCCTTTATAATGCTTTATAGCAAAAAATGGATAATAAACAACCTCAAACCCTGCCTTAATCGCACGGGCACAGTAATCTGCATCTTCAAAACCAAATTTCATCCTTTCATCTAACAGACCAATTTTTTCTTGCGTTTCTCTTTTAATTAACTGACAAGCACCAATTACAAAATCTACTCTTTTAGGAAAGTAAGTTTCTGGAAGAATTTGTTTATAAGGTTTTAAAAGAGAGGTATTTTTAAATATAGATAGCGCAGACAATTTCCTTGCTAGTATATTGGCAGGACGTGGAAATTTTCTTGCTGAAGAATAAACTTGGTTTTCTGGAGTTAGGATTTTACATCCTAATATTCCAACTTTTTTGTTTTTTTTCATATAATCAATCATCTTTAAGATATTGGTGCTCATGATTTCTGTATCATCATCTATCAGCAAGAGATATTTTCCTTTGTAACGTTTAAGAATCTGATTTCTTCCTCCTGCTACACCTTTATTTATTTTGTTAGTTATTAAAACTACCTTAGTCTTAAACTCTTTTTCTATCATCTTTTGTGTCCCATCTTTTGAATTATTATCCACAATGATAATTTCAGAAGCTATTTTTCCTATCTTCTCAAAGACTGATAATAGACATTTTCTTAAAAGATCTTTCCGATTATAAGTAATTATGCCAATACTTAGCATAGACTTACTCCCTTATGTTTTATTTTCGACCACAAAAGACAATATTCCCATTATTATCCAAAATCG
>CAZSCZ010000200.1:0-3871 GCA_964605455.1 uncultured Spirochaetia bacterium | reverse complement strand
AATAGGTCCTTTTTCTAAAAAAGATAGATCGCCATAATAATAATATTGCTTGAAAAAATCCTTAAAAAGTTTCTTATTTGCTTTATATCTCTTTCCAAGTGTTTTTGTCCAGAATTCGTACAATACATCAGCTTCTTCATGATGTACTAATTCCTCTCTTGTCATTTCTTGAACTCTTTCAAGAAAGCATCGAAGAAGAGCTATATTTAGATCAGGGTGTGAACCAGCGTTTATCATCTTATAATATCTGGATTTTTTTAGAGAATTATCATCATGCTCGATATTGTGATTTATAAACAAGACGCCAATTACTGGAACTTTGTTATTCAGTGTAAAATCTTTTATCAGAATCTCTATGTTTATTGAATCAAATAATTCTATACATTGCTGTATATATTCGTCTTTAATTGAAGTGGGGTCGATAGTGGGGCAAATATTTTTTTCAGAGATAATTTTGTAGGCTGCATATCTCTCAAACACTTCGCAACTTCCTTGAACAATCGCCTCTTCGTATGTATTTCCTGCAGCAAGACCGTTGGAACCACTCATCGCCTCAATAAAATGTATGGGCATCTTGAGATAGTCTCTATCAATAATGGAATAACTGTCAACTAGTACATCAAAAATACCACTTTCCTTTAGTCGATTATATTCTTGTAAACTAAGTCGTTCATGAAAATATCCATTTATTGTTTCAAAATCGGTGGCAGGTGTATTATGAACTACTGTAAATCCCTTTAGAAATTTTCTATTGATAACATCTTTCAATATTTCATAACATTCTTCAATATGTGAATTTAGATTATAAAAAACGGTAAATCCTGAAGATACTCTCTCAGCCATCTCAGCATATGCACTGGCTTCTGTCAATGTTGGTGTAGTTCCTTTTCCATTCGTTTTAAAACCAAAATCTTTTAAGAATAAATTTGCTGAATATGTTGAGAAAGTGGAAGATAGATCTAGTTTTATCTGTTCATATTTTAATTTTAAACCAATTTCTTCAAATCCTTTTTTAATTCTTTCTATGGTATTTTCTGGAAAATCACTTTTATAGTTTTCAAAAACTTTTTGGGAGGATTTTAGTTTCATCTCTAACCACACATTATTTATAGGTATTTAAAAATATGATAAAAGTTTATGAAAAAAGTATTTATCTATTCTTTCGACTGTGAGAGAAGGCGATTAGATGCTGAAAGACTAAAAAATTATCTTTTAAAAAATGGGCATTCTATAACTGATAATCCGAAAAAGGCAGATTGTATAATAGCATTTACTTGTGGAGTGTTTGAAGATGTTGCTGAAGAAAATTTGAACAAAATAAAGAGATTTAGACGGTACAAAGGTAGACTGATAGTTGCTGGTTGTTTACCCGAAATAAAAAAGAAGGAAATTAGTAAAATAATCAACGGAGATTGCATATCCAGCAAAAATTTAGATAAAATAGATAGTTTCTTCCCCGAAAACAAAATCAAATTTAAAGATATTGAAGATTCAAATTCTCTTTTTATTAGTCACAATCTATCTAGCATTTTTGATATAATATTTAATTTTGATATAATATTTAAATATTTGTCAAAGATGAAAATATTCAACGTAATATATAAAAAATTTAAGCTGATTTTATTAAAATTGGTATTTGGTAAAAATGCATTTATTATAAAAATTTTTCAAGATGACATTGCATATATTCGAATCTCATGGGGTTGCCCTAACAATTGTTCCTATTGTTCAATAAAAAGGGCAGTTGGTAATTTAAAAAGTAAACCATTTGACACTTGCATAAATGAATTCAGAACATTACTTGATAAAGGGTATAAGCTCTTTAGAATAATAGCAGATGATGTTGGCTCATACGGTCTAGATATCAAAAAAACATTTCCAGAATTATTAGATAAGTTAACAAATGTACCTGGAGAGTATGAAATAATTATTGGTGGATTAAATCCAAAGTGGGCTGTAAAATACAAAAAAGAAATTAAAGAGATATTAAAAAGAAAAAAAATAATTAAGATAGAAGTTCCTATCCAATCAGGTAGCTCAAGAATTTTAAGGTTAATGAAGCGTTATCCTGATATTAATATAATAAAAGAAACGTTATTTGAATTTAAAGAGGCCTATCCTGATTTAATTATTGAGACTCATTGCATAGTTGGATTTCCAACTGAAACATGGAGTGATTTTATAGCAACTCTAAACTTTATAGAGGAAGTTAATATAGACAGTGGTTTTATTTTGAAGTATTCAGAGAACGATCAAACAGAAGCAGCAAAGATTACTCCTAAGATAACCAAAAAAGAAATAATTAGAAGGATAAAATATTCAAAAAAATTTTTAAGAAAGAGAGGATACATAACTTTATATATTCCAAAAAGACGGAACTTACGATTTGATAAATTTGAAAAGTAATATTTTGTTTTTATAAAAAATTTATTAAGGATTAAAAATCTATCATAGAATAATGAAAATTCTTCTTATATAGCCAAAAGGTCCTATTCCTTTCCAAGAAAATTATAGTAAAAATAGTCTAATTTTTAGATTAATCTCAAACATGATTCCATATAGAAGACCTACTACTTTTTCTATACTAACCTCATTAACACCAAAAAAGCACCATATAAAAGTCGTAGAGGGAGAAACTAAAGATATCAACCTTGACGAAGATTGTGATTTGGTGGGCATAACTACAGTTACCTGTCTTGCCAATATTGCATATGAAATTGCTGATTCTTTTCGTAGAAGAGCTGTTCCTGTTGTAATTGGAGGATGGCATGCATCTGCTCTTCCAGACGAGGCAAAACAACATGCAGATGCTGTGGTTATAGGTGAGGCAGAGGAAATTTGGCCACAACTTTTAAAAGATGTAGAAAGTGGTAAACTTAGACCCTTCTATAAGCCTGAGAGACCCGTTGATATATCAAAACTGTCTTCTTTATATAATGTATTATCCTAGAGAGCTTGGTTTAGGCATACAAGCCACTCGTGGCTGTGTATACGGATGCAGATTTTGTTCTATTACTAACATGAAATATAGAAAGGTATACAGAAAGCGTCCTATATCCGATGTAATCAAAGAAATAAGAAAAACTAGTAAAGTATTTGCATTCCAGGATGCAACTCTTACTATTGATCTGAAATATACTAAGGAATTGTTCAGAAATATGATAGGACTGAACAAAAAATTTGTTGCCATGGGCAATATTCACGTTCTTGGCAGGGATGATGAGCTATTAAAACTTGCAAGTGAAGCAGGATGTATTGCCTGGCAGATTGGTTTTGAGTCAATATCTCAGAAGTCTTTAGATAGTGTAGGAAAGAAGGAGAATAAAGTAAAGAAGTTTCCTGAATGGATTAAAAAAATACAGGATTATGGCATGGCTGTTGAAGATTCTTTTATATTTGGTTTTGATTACGACACATTGGATATTTTTGCCAAAACTGACGAATTTATACGAAAAAATAATTTAAAGATGGCATATGCCAACATACTAACACCCTATCCTGGAACACCAATCTACACACAGTTTGAAAGAGAGGGAAGAATTCTAACTAAAGATTGGAGTAAATATGATGGTCATAACTATGTGGTATTCAAGCCAAGGAATATGACGCCAGAAGAACTTTTGATTAACGTAAGAGAATTAGAAGAGAATTGGCATAAAACACTTCGGTCAGCTGGAAGGATAATAAAGAGTATTAATTTTGGTATTTACAACTTTTTTGATGTGATAGCTATAGAATTAGGATGGAGATTAAATAAAGTAAATCCACAGAGATAAACAAAATTGTAGTATTTTTCATTAATTTGTCATTTTTGAGGAGAAATGTCAAAATAGATTTAAATACTTCCTAATCCAATACTCTTAATGCATGA
>CAZSCZ010000199.1:0-3912 GCA_964605455.1 uncultured Spirochaetia bacterium | reverse complement strand
CAGTAAATTAAGAGAATTGCCAAATGTTAATGTTAAATATTATCAGAAAATTTATCCTGAAAAAGTGAAAGAAATTATAGTAAAACCCCGTGATTATAAAGAATTAAATTTAAGATTGATTTAGTTATTATTAATTATGCAGATTTTAGATTTTGAAAAAATACGAAGTTTTACCAAGAAAGATTTTGAGACAAGATTTAAGAAATATAAAAAATTTTTAAATTATTTAGGAAATCCTCAACAAAAAATTAAAGCTATAATAATTACAGGTTCAACAGGGAAAGGAAGCACTGCAGAATATCTTGCTGAAATTTTAAAATCGCATAAAATTAAAACAGGTCTTTATACATCACCTCATATTTTAAATATAACTGAGCGAATAAAGATTAATAGTGTGCCAATTACAAGAGATGAGATGGAATCTATAAGAAAAGAAATTGTAAAGAAAGTGGAAAAATTTAATAGGACACAGAAACTTAATTATATACCGACATTTTTTGAAATTTTAACTCTTATTGCATTTTTTTATTTTATAGAAAAAAAAGTTGAACTTGCTATACTTGAAGTTGGACTTGGGGGAAGATTGGATGCAACAAATGTTGCAAATCCATTGTTAAACATTATCACTCCTATTTGCATAGACCATACAAATTTCCTTGGTAATACATTAAAAGAAATTACAAAAGAAAAATCTGAAGTAATAAAAGAAAATTCTTATACAGTGCTTTCAAAAAATGATAAAAAAGTAACAGATATAATCAAACGAAAATGTAAAGAAATAAATTCTGAACTTTTTATTCAGGGAAAGGATTTTAATGTTAGTATAATTGAAATTAAAGATAATGAAATTCATTTTTTATACAAGGATCTATCAAATCAATGGAATTTTAGCATAAAAGATATTTCAACAGGGGCTGTCAAAAGTATCGCTCTTGCAATTTTTTCTGCCAATTTAATATTAAAAAACAAATTTAATAAAACGATAAAAAAATCCATTATTGAGCCTACAATAAAAAAGATTAAAATCCCTGCACGTTTCCAGAAGTTGGAATTTAAAACAAAAATATTTATAATAGATGGTGCCCACAATCAGGCAGCAATGAGAGAATTTGTAAGAACTTTAAAGCTTTATAATTATTGTGAAGGTGATTTAATCTTTTCAACTCTATGTGACAAAGAGATAAATAGCGTAATGAAAGAACTTGCTAATCTTACTGATAAGATAATTTTAACACAGATAAATCATCCAAGAAAGGCAGAGATTATCACTTTATATGAAATTGCTAAAAAATATTTTAAAGAAATAATCCTTACAGGAAATTTAAATGATGCAATAAAAATTTGTTTAAATTCCGATAAAAAATATATCTGGGTTACTGGCTCATTTTATCTGTGTGCTGAATTATTAAAGGATTTAAAGTTCTAATATGAGAATAAAAATTGGTAATAAAATTATAAGTGAAAGTTCTCCTGTATTTATTGTTGCAGAGATTGGACTTAATCATAATGGCAAAATTAAATTAGCAAAGGACCTTATTTTGGAGGCTAAAAAGTGTGGTGCTGATGCTGTTAAATTCCAGACATATAAAACTGAACTTTTTATAAATAAAAAATATGCAAAAGACCAATATGAAATTTTTAAAAAATATGAGCTAAAATTTGATGATTTTGTAAAGATAAAAGAATTTGCAGATAAAGTTGGAATAATATTTTTTTCAACCCCATTTGATTTTGAAAGTGCTAATTTTCTTATAAAATTGAAAGTACCTGCAATAAAAGTTGCTTCTTCTGAACTTTCAAATATATATTTTCTGAAATACCTTGCCAAAGCAAAACTACCTCTTTTTATTTCAACAGGTATGAGTGCTTACAAAGAAATCAAACACACATATAAAATAATTTCCAGAATAAACAAAAAGATAATTCTGCTTTACTGTGTTTCAGACTATCCTTTAAATCCAAAAGATGCGAATATGAATTCTATCTTATTCTTAAAGAAAAAATTTAAAACAATAATTGGATTTTCTGACCATTCAGAAGGATTTTTACTTGATGTAATTGCAACAGCATTTGGTGCAAAAATTATAGAAAAACATTTTACGCTTGACAAAAACCAAAAAGGACCTGATCACAAGTTTTCCTTAACTCCGTCGGAAATGAAAACAATGATTGAAAATATCCGAGATACAGAGAATTCCTTAGGTAAAGGAGGCAAATTAATAACTAAAAACGAAAAAATTATAAAAAAATATGCATTAAAAGGGATTTATGCAAAAGAAGACATTCTGGCTGGCGAAAAAATTACTTATGATAAAATAATATTGCAAAGGCCAATGAAAGGTATACCAGCATCTGAAGTTGAAGAAATTAAAGGCAATATAGCCAAAAGAGATATTTTTAAAGGAGAATATATTTCTAAAGCAGACTATATGGTTCAACATCAATGATAATATGCACATTTTTTAGTTGAACAGGCAAAAGATGAAGATAATTTTTTATATTTTTTATTGAATCAGTTTTTATAAGAATCTGATACCGATATTTTCCTTTTATTCTTGCAATTGGTGCAGGTATAGGTCCTAATATTTTTGTTTTCTCTCTATTTCCTAATTTTTGATTTAAATTACTAAAAATTTTTCTGGCTACATCATTTACAGATTTATTATTTTTTCCTTCAAAAGTAATCTTTATTAGTCTGCAGAATGGTGGATAATATAATTGTTTTCTTAATTTTAGTTCATATTTATAAAATTCTTCAAAATTATATTCCGATGCATATTTAATAGCATAATGTTCAGGGATAAATGTTTGGATAACAACTTTTCCTGGCAGTTTTTCTCTACCAGCTCTACCTGAGACCTGAACTATTAAATTAAAAGTATTTTCAGATGCTCTAAAATCAGGAAGATTTAAAAGTTCATCAATAAAGAGGATGCCAACAAGTGTAACATATGGGAAATTAAGTCCTTTAGAAATCATTTGTGTGCCAGCAATTAAATTAATTGCACCTGATTCAAAATCTGTTATAATTTTTGTAAGTTTTCCTTTTTTTCTTACAGCATCAGTATCAAGTCTTGAGATTTTATATTCAGGAAAGATTTTTTCGAGCAGAGATTCAATTTTCTGTGTGCCTGCTCCTCTATAACTAAGATCAATTATCCCACATTTATCACATTTTTCTGGTAAACTTCTGGTATAACCACAATAATGACAAACAAGTTTACTTCCAATCTTGTGATAAGTTAAAGAAATATTACATTGGGGACAAGTGAAAACATAACCACAATTGCGACATAGTATATAATTTGAAAATCCCCTACGATTAAGAAATAAAATAACCTGTTCCTTTCTTGATAAAACTTCATTTATTTCTTTCACTAATTTTTCACTTATCGGAAATTTTTTTGAGAAAGTTGGTTCTTCTTTTAAATCAATCAGATCAAATTTTGGCAGAGGCTGTTTATTATATCGTTCTTTTATTGTAAATAATTTAAATTTGCCTTTTTGAGCGAAATAATATGTTTCAATAGATGGGGTTGCTGTTCCCATAACAAGCAATGCTTTTTCATTTTTTGCACGGATAAATGCAACTTGTCTCGCATTATATCTTGGAGTAGAACTTGATTTATAGCTTGGGTCACTTTCTTCATCAACAATAATAAGGGCTAAATTACTTACAGGTGCAAAGATGGCAGAGCGTGCCCCAATTACTATATCTATTTCATTATTTATTATCTTTCGCCAGTAATAAAGTTTCTCTTCTTTACGAATCTTGCTATGAATTATTGCTATTCTGCGTGGATTAAATGTTGCGCAAAATTTCCTTATTACCTGTTCTGTTAATGATATCTCTGGAACAAGATATATAATCTGCTTTTTTAGGAATTATAAAAAACAATAACTCATTCAAAA
>CAZSCZ010000198.1:0-3927 GCA_964605455.1 uncultured Spirochaetia bacterium | reverse complement strand
AAATTTTATTTTATATAATTTTAGATATAAAAACAATTATAAAATATTTTTTCAACACTCTTATAAAAAAATTTACGGTATGTTGGGAATAATACAAATAACCTTATAATATCGCTATAAAAAAAATTATGAATAGGACATTCAAATTTTGTATCATATTAGATATTATAAAGGAAATTTTTTATTTCAGCAATATACTTTTCTATATTGCTTTTTATAACATCAGAAATTTCGTTTCCAATTTCTAATCTTTCTGGCTCTATGCCAAAAATGTATATACTACTTATATCTTTACCAAGTGATTCAGCAAGAAGCAAATTTTCTGCAATTCCAAATTGATGAAACGAAATTGTATTTTCATTAGTTTTTGCTTTTACTTCAGTAAATCTAAAAATTTTAAATTCACCTGGTTTAAGTCCCATTTTAACCGCATCTATAATCAAAATCAATGTATTAGCTTTTATCCAATCTATTATTTGGGAACTTTTTTTACCGAATTCAAGCAATGTAGCTATTCTTAAAACTTCGGGGTTATTCTGAAGTTTTCGGAGAAGAATTAATCCTATGGCATCATCACAGAAAAAATCATCACCTATCCCAATTACTATCTTTCTCATTATTCTATAAATTCTACCTCAAGGAAATGGGCTGAACAGGAGATACAGGGGTCATACGCACGCACAAGCATTTCCATAAGTAATGTTATCTCCTCTTTGCTTTTATTAAGCATCTGTGGTATAAAAGATTTCATATCCAATTCAATATTTGCAAGATTCTGTCCTGTTGGAATAATACAATTTACATCTTCTATAATTCCATCTTTATTAATAATATAATTATGATAAAGAATACCACGAGGGACCTCTATAGCACCAACTCCATCACCTGACGCACACACCTTTGGCTGCACTGGCTTTTCATATACAGGTGGATGTCTTAATAATTCTTCAATAATATTGATTGAATCCACTCTGCAATGTTCTACCTCTATGAGTTGCGCAATTGTAATCATATATGGATTATGGCAGGGCACTTTTAGTCCCAACTCATCTGCTGCTTTCTTTGCTGAAGGAACTAATTGAGCATAGTTATTATTAACCCTTGCAAGAGCACCAACCATAAATGAGTCCCTATTATGTCTGGTATGTTTTGCAGTGGAATGTGGAACTACATACTCATTTGTCATTTCACGATAATTTTTATATGATGTAAGTCCAGTATCAGAAGAATATATATCTCCTTCATTAAAAGCATACATATCAGAATGTTTTAGACTTATATATTCTGTTTCTCTTTCATAATCTGGAATTTCAATTTCTTTTTTAAATATTTCTATAGTTTTCCATATATCCTTCTCAGCCTCTTTCAGCCTATCAAGTAATCCCTTTAATTCCCTTTTTGTAGGCACCTTTGTAAAACCACCTACAACCGAAGCTATAGGGTGTATACATCTGCCACCAACAATATCACCTATATCATTCGCAAGTTTTTTTAACTTTAACCCAATTAATGCCAGTTCAGGATTCTTTTTCGCCATTGTAAAAACATTTGTTGCTTTATAAAAATCAGGTGCTACAAGGAAATAGATATGTAAACAATGGCTCTGGAGCATTTCAGAATTATTTAATAATTGTCTTAATATCCTTGTCTGTTCACTTACTTTTATATTTAACGCATCTTCAACAGCAGAAATTGAGGCAAGAGTATGGCCTATTCCGCAGATACCGCATATCCTGGATGTAATAAAGGGTGCTTCATAATATTTCCTACCTCGCAAAAATGCCTCATAAAATCTTGGTGCTTCTACAATTTCTAATTTACACTCCTTGAGTTCGCCTTTCTTTAAATCTATTTTTATATTACCATGACCTTCTATTCTTGTTATATAATTTACTGCTATGTTTAAATCTATTTTTAAACTCTCACTCATTTTTACCTCCACGCAGGATATGGACATCTTTACCATTTATTAATTTAAATTGTGCAATTATCTCATCCTGTGTAAGTTCTATATCTTGTAAAATTTTCTTAAATGATTCTATATTAAATTCAGGTGCCAAACCTCTACATCCGAAACAGCCTTTAAAATTTTTAGGACATATCGCTCCACACCCTGCTCTTGTAATAGGACCCAGGCAAACAATCCCTTTTTTAAGCAAACATTCATTATCATTCATTTTACATTCAGAGCAAACTGGATAATTAGGAATTCGTGGCAATCCACCTGCAATAAGTTGCTTTACTACCTTTAAAAATTCATATTTGTTTATTGGACAACCTGGAATTTGAAAGTCTACTTTTACAACTTGGTCAACTGGTCTGGATACTATAGGATCAAAATATTTTGCTTTCTCTCCATACACATACTCTTTTATATCTTCAAAATTAAAAAAGTTTGAAAGATATTGAAATCCACCTGTTACAGCACACGCACCAATTGTTATAAGTAATTTAGCTTTTTCTCTTATACTCTTTATCCTTTCTATCTGATGCTCACTACTTATACTTCCCTCTATAAACGCAATATCATAATCTTCACCTCGTTCAGAAATAGCCTCCCGAAAATTTACAATTTCAACAATATTTACCAAATCTAAAAGTTCTTCTTCCAGATCAAGCACTGCAAGTTGACACCCTTCACAACTTGCAAAATCAAAAAATGCGACCCTCGGTTTCATTAAATCGCCTCCTTTAAATGTTTGAGATCCTCATAACAAAATACAGGACCATCCTGACACACATAAAGATGTTGTATCTGACAATTTCCACATTTGCCTACTCCACATTTCATTCTTCGTTCAAGTGATAAGTATATATTTTTATGAAGAATATTTTTTGAAGTAAGTGATAAAATTACAAATTTATACATAACAGGTGGTCCTACAATGGCAACAAGTGTATTTTCACTATCAATTTCAAGTGGCGGAATAAGAGTAGTAATAACCCCAACATTTCCTTTCCAGCCATCTTCAGGTTTATCAACCGTAATTTTTACCTCTACATTCTCAATTTTATTCCATTCTTCAAGTTCGTTAGTAAATAAAAATTCTTTTGGTGATTTCGCACCATATAGAATAGTAATTTTTCTATAGTTATTATGTTCAGTTAGGACCTGTTTTATAAAAGAGCGAAGAGGCACAAGCCCTATACCACCTGCAATAAAAAGTAAATCTTTTCCTTTAAAATTTTCCGCACAAAAGTTTGTGCCAAAAGGACCTCGTATCCCAACAATATCATTTTCTCTTAGATTATGCAAAGCTTGTGTTACATTTCCTACTTTTCTTACAACTAATTCAAATTCGTCAGAATTTATATCAGGTGGTGATGAAATAGATATAGGTATTTCACCCACTCCATAAACTGTTATCATAATAAATTGACCAGGTTTATGCCCTAAAGTATTTCTTTCAAGTAATTTGATTCTAAAAAATTTTTCAAGTTCAGTCATCTGCTTTATTTCAATTATTTTTGCCTTTTCAGGAGTATATAAATTTTTGTTATCTTCTTGTTTCATTTTCCACCTCTACAATAGAAATTTCCCATAATTGTATTTAAAATATCAATAGGATTAATATTAACAAGGCAAGCACGGCTACATCTACCGCATCCTACACAATTGGAAATTTTATATTTCTTTAAAAGATAATTAAATTTTCTATTCCATCTATGTTTTAATCTCATTGCAGCAGTTGGTCTAAAATTATGCTCACCAGCAACCATAGCAAAATCACGGAGCATACATCCGTCCCAGCTCCTTTTTTTTGTAACAGTTTGAAGATTTAAATCAACTTCCTCTTCTATTGTAAAACAATAACACGTGGGGCATACCATATTACAGCTTCCACAAGTAAGACATCTCTTACCCAATTCATCCCAGTAAGGATCATCATAATGCTTTTCAAAAATTTTTGAAACATCCTGAAATAT
>CAZSCZ010000197.1:0-3935 GCA_964605455.1 uncultured Spirochaetia bacterium | reverse complement strand
TTAAAGAGTTTAATGTTGTTGTGGAAGGGGATTCTCTTCCAGAAGAAAATCAAGAAGTTTCATTTGTAATAAGTGGTTTTAATAATAAAAAGAAGATAATTATATTAAAAACTATTAAAATACCATCTAAAGATTTTAAAGAGTCAAAATTAAATGAATTTATAGTAAATCAACTTATAAAAAATAAAATACCAGTTAATCAATCTACTATTCAATTAGCTTATATGTTGTATAAAAGATATGGTAAAATAGAGTTTGATGCTATTAAAAAATTAATCTATTACTTAAAATACAATTCTGATATTGATTTAATTTTTTCACTTTTTGAATTAAAGTTACCTGATGAAATTATTTTAAAAATCTTAAATCTTTTCAAAAATTTTCCCGCCTCTATTACTAATATTACGTTAAATTTTATTAAAACTTTTGAAAAAAATAAAAATACCGATAATATTAAAAAGAAAGATAATGAAATTTTAGGTAAATTGTGGTACAATATAGAGGAAGAACTTTTAAATGCTCTTTTGAAAGTAAATAATAAGGAATTGAAAAGAATAGGAATAATGTTAAAACTTTATAATTTGCTAAATTATATTTCAAAAGATGAATTTGTAATTATCTTTCCGATAGTATGGAGAGATAAAATATATCCAATAAAAATTAAGTATAAAAGGGGGAAACATAATTTAAAGGAGAGAGGTGCAATATTTTTGAGAATTGAGATTCCACTTGAGAGTGGAAAAGTAATATATTCAATAAATTACATTATGGATAAATTATTGAATATAAAAGTAGAAGGCGATACAATGGAAATAAAAAAGAAAATGAAAAATAATATTTACCGTTTAGAAAAAATTTTAAAAAAATTTAAAAATTTAAAAATTACAATTACATATAATGATAAAGAGAAAGAAGTGAGAAATTTGGATTTATATATATGACAGATGAAAAAAAATCATCAAGAGCTATTGCTTTAAAATATGAGCCTCAAATAGATAGTGCACCAAGGATTATTGCAAAAGGAAGAGGATTTATAGCGGAATTGATAAAGGAAATAGCTATAAAATATGATATCCCGATATATGAAGATAAATTACTTGTTGAGTTACTTGAAAAAATAGAAATAAATTATGAAATTCCGGAATTTTTATATGAAGTTATAGCTGAACTTTTGGCTTTCACATATAATATTGGAAGAAAAGAGGGAATTCAGATATGATGAAAAAGATTAATGTATCAGATCTTAAACCTGGAATGAAGTTTAGCCGAGCTGTTTACATTACTCCAACAAATATGTTAGTTGGTCCTAATATGCCTCTAAAATCTAAAGATATTGAAAAATTAAAACGATGGGGAATAAAAGAAGTAGAAACCGCAGGTGAAATTATATTTACACCATCAGAGAGTTATACATCTTTAGGAAAAGATGCTACCACTATAAAAGAGAAAATTATTGCAGAGTATAAGAAGTTGCGCAGGATAAAAAACAGATATAAAGAAGAATATAAAGATGCTGCATACGGAATAAAAAATATTTTTTTAAATGCACAACGTAACAGATTAGTAAATGATATAAAGGTAAGAAACATTGCAAATAGCCTTGTAACATTGATAATTCCAAATGTCCATATTTTTATATATCTTGCAAGTAATATGACTGATGAGAAAGATTATCTTCCATATCATTCTGTGAATGTAACAATATTTTCAGTTATAATTGCTCATCAAATAAAATTGGAGAAAAGAAAGATTGTAACACTTGCCGTGAGCGCTCTTTTACATGATATTGGAATGATTAAGATACCTGCAAAAATTCTTGCTAAAAAAGAAAAATTAACTTCTAAAGAATATAATATAATTAAATTACATCCTATATATGGATATAAAATTCTTGCCAAAGATTCTGAATTTCCGGCAGAAATCGCTAATGTAGCACTTCAACATCATGAACAGTATGATGGAGAAGGATATCCAAGACGATTAAAAGGTGACCAAATTGATCTTTTTTCAAGAATTGTAGCAATAGCTGATACTTATGATGCAATGACAAAAAAAAGAAGTTATAGAGATAAGTTTATTTCATACGAAGCTATGCGTAATATATTGAGTGAAAGCAAAAATAAATTTGACCCAACATTGTTAAGAGTGTTTCTTTCAAATATGTCCATTTATCCAATTGCATCTCTTGTTAAATTAAATACAAATGCAATTGGTATGGTAATTGGCGCATACCCAAATAAACCATTAAGGCCTATACTAAAAATTATAATTGATGAATTTGGAGATAAAATTTATGATACAGAAGAGAGAATTATTGACCTGTCAGAAGAACCAGATATGTATATCATTGGAGCAGTTAATGAGAAAGATTTGGGTATTAATACATTTGAATTGATATAATTGGTTATTATTATGAATAAAAAAGAAATTGGTAGTAGAGCAGAGAGAATTGCTGAAAATTACTTAAAAAAATATAAGTATAAAATTATATGCAAAAATTTCAAATCAAAATTTGGAGAAGTTGATTTAATATGTATAGATAAAAATTATCTTGTTTTTATTGAAGTAAAAATGAGGTCAAATAAAAGATTTGGAAATGTATTATACTCGGTTCCAAAAACGAAACAAGATAAAATAATCAAAACCGCTAAATTTTTCCTTTTAAGAAATAGAAATAAATTTGATAATTTTGATATTAGATTTGATACTGTGATGATAGAAAATTTAAATAATTGCAAAGTATTACTTATTAAAAATGCATTTTCTGCCGATATTTAATAAAAGGAGTTTTATTTTTTTCTTACAAGGATGTAATAATGAATAGTAAGAAGGCTGAAATAAATGAAACGAATAAAGGACTTGATAGGAAAAAGATTGACGAATTAAGGAAAAAAATTAACTCGCCAGAATATATAAATCTTGCAATAGAGAAAATAGCCTCAGATTTAACTCACCTATTATTTAGATAAAAAGACTGTTCGGAAATTATAATTTAAACCATATAAACAATTAAAACATTGCCATTTCTAAATTACCTACATCTCAAAGTCACAAAATTTTACCCCCCACTTACATCCTGTAAGTGGGGGATGTGCCTTTTCACACTCAAATTACCGAATACTCTCAGTTAAATCAACTACCGAATAATTATATCATTGTAGGAATATGTTTCGCTAATGTAACCTTTTCTGTCAAAAATACGATATTGAATCGCCTCAGAAATATGAATTGGAAGTATTTTATCCGATTCTTCAAGATCCGCAATAGTTCTGGCAATCTTTAAAATTTTGTAATAGGCACGAGGTGAGAGATTTAATTTTTCAATCGCCTTTTCTATAAGTTGTTTAGAAATATCATCCAAGTTAATAAATTTTTTAATTTCATTATTTGTAAGAAAAGAATTATAATAGTTTCTTTCTCTTTTTGTTCTTATCTGCTGAATTTTATGCGCTTTCTCAACACGAGCCCTTATATCTGCCGATTTTTCGGCAGATGAAAAATTTTTGGCAGTTTTTAGGAAATCTGATTCAGGTATCTCTATTTGGATATCAATTCTATCAAGAATTGGACCAGAAATTTTGTTATAATACTGTCTAATCTGTTTATATGTGCAGGTACAATTTTTTTTCTGAGAACCAAAATAGCCACAGGGACAAGGATTCATAGAGGCAACAAACATAAATCGGGCTGGAAATTTAATTGTGCCATTTGCTCTGGAAATACTTACATACCCATCTTCAAGTGGCTCACGAAGTGCTTGTATAACATTACTATGAAATTCAGGAAATTCATCAAAAAATAGAATACCATTATGTGCAAGTGAAATTTCACCACACTGAGGAATCTTGCCACCACCAATTATTGAAATATCAGAGGATGTATGATGTGGAGCTCTGTAAGGACGCCAGAAAATTAAAGGATCACTGTCAGGTAAT
>CAZSCZ010000196.1:0-3950 GCA_964605455.1 uncultured Spirochaetia bacterium | reverse complement strand
GCATATCTCGGTTTAAAAAACTCTCTAAAAGCTTCAGGAGATATGAGCATTCTATCCTGTGCACCAAAATCATCCCCTATCCATATTACATCTACCCCTAATTTTACTAAAATTGTTCCAGCATCAATGACCCATGTTAACAACCTATCCAAATATGCATGTAAAAAATCTTTATTTAACAACATATCTTCCATAACTTTATCCATACCACGCAAATACCAAGATAACTCAAATAATGTACACGCGACAGATCCCATTATCCCATATTCCTTACCATACTTCTCAATCATCCTTTTCGCACCTATATATCTACTCTCATCTTTAAAATCTGGCATTTCAAAATCATTAGGATCTTTTATATCTCTTACTGGATGTTCAACCATTTCTGTATATTTAGCACCTCCTCCACTATTGACCCATTTCCATTTAATTCCCCATTCATCATAATATTCACAACTATCCTCTAAATAATAACTTGTACATGGCCCTATCCATGTTATTAAAAAATCATGATCCATTAAATGTGGTAATAATCCACCATCATCAGCATAAAGTGATAATTTAGACGTATCTTGTCCTAAATACTTTAAAATTTTCTTCTCCATCTCCGGTGTATACCAGGCATCTAAAGGAACTCTATCAGGTTCTTCGTGATTTATAGCCATAAGAAATCTTTCTTTATGTGTCATTGATATCTCCCCATATATTATATTTATTAGATCAAATATCTAATTATCCTTTTATAGAACCCTGTGTTAAACCTGCAATAAACTGTTTTTGTAAAATAAGAAAAATTATAAAAACAGGTATAGTAATAAGAGTTGAAGCTGCCATTAGGCCACCCCAATTAATTCCATATTGTCTAATAAAATCTAATATTCCTACCGGAAGTGTCCTCATTTTCTGATCAGATAAAAAAGTCAACGCAAACATGAATTCTTGCCATGTTACAATAAAGATGTACACAGATGTAGCACTTATACCAGGTCGCGCCAAAGGTAAGACAACTTTCAAAAAAGCCTGAAGTCTCGTACAACCATCTACCATTGCTGCTTCTTCAAGACTATAGGGAATTCCTTTAAAAAATCCTCTCAATATCCAAACACCTACTGGCACTGTAAAACTTAAATATGCAATTATAAGTGAAATATAGGTATCAATTAAATGGATTTTTGCAAAAACCATATACATTGGTATTATAATTACTACAAGTGGAAATAACTGTGTTAAAATAATGAATTTTAATACAAATTTCCTACCAATGAATTTTAACCTTGAAAATGCATAGGAAGAAAAAATAGAGACAAAAATAACCAAAAACGTTGTAGACAAAGTAATAATAAAGCTATTAAGAAAATAACGCACGAATTTAGGCTCTAAAGCCTGTTTATAATTATCAAAAAAGATTCTATGTGGGAAAAAAACTGGAGGAGACCTAAATTGGTCAGGTTCACTTTTCAATGATGTAGATACCATATATATAAATGGAAACAAAACAAATACTAATAATAATACAATTAAAAAATATTTCAGTATATTCATAAAACTTACTGTTTTCTTAAAACTTAACATACTAATCTAATATTTCTCTCCTCTCTAGTTCTTTCATATAAAAAAGGCTAAAAATCAATAGAATTAAAAAAGTAATAATTGCATACGATGATGCTAATCCAAACCTAAATTGTCTGAAACTGACATTATAAATATATGTTGGAAATATGTGTGTAGAATTACCTGGTCCACCATTTGTCATGATATAGATAATTTCAAAAGAATTAAATGTCCAAATAAATGTAAGAAGTAGTGTTATTCTGATAACTGGAGATATAGTTGGAATTATAATATTGATAAATTGTCTCCATTTTCCTGCACCATCAATTGTTGCCGCATCTATTAGTTCCGAATCTATTCCCTGTAAAGCAGCTATATACATTAAAGATGAAAACGGGAATCCCTTCCAGATTGCAACAATAATTACAGCCAAAAGAGCTAATTTACGGTTCGATAACCAAGTTATATATTTATGAATAAAGCCCATATCATATAATATTCTATTAATCATTCCTAGTTGTGGATCATACAGTAAGATCCAAATTAAACCTGCAACTACTCCAGGTATAATCCATGGAAGGATTATAATACCTCTAATAATATCCCTTCCCGGAAAATCTTTATTTAAGAGCAATGCTGAACCAATACCTATTAGAAATTGAAATATTACAACTGTTACAGTCCAAATAATAGAATGAACAAAAATTTGCCAGAATATTGCTGATTTAAGAATAAGTATATAATTACCGAATCCCACAAATTTAGGCTTCAATAGAATAAGCGTGGACTTGTGTAAGCTTTCATAAATAGCCTTGCAAATCGGAAAAACAATAACTATTAAAATTAAAAGCAACGTTGGTAATATAAAATACACGGCCGTTATACTTTCTTTATATACAATTTTTTTAACCATTCCAAAATAACCCTTTTAGTTTTACAAATAATTAAGGGCTATAATATGATTAATTATTATAGCCCTTTAGAGAACTTAAAATCATTTTCCAGCAAGAAGTTTATTAAGTTTTTCATTTGCCTTTTTACACGCTATTTCTACATCTGTACCAAGAAGTATTTCCTGAACCATTTCTTGTTGTATTTCTGATATTTGCGGATAGATAGGAGATATTGGTCTTGCATAAGCATTTTCCATTGTGTGATAAATAATGTCAGGTTGCCTTTTAAATTTCCTCAAATATATATGCGCAGCATCTAGATTTGCTGGAGTAAGAGAGGCCATTTTAAGATTCATATCTTTGCTTGAAGCAAACTCTATGAATTTCCATGCTGCATCTTTATGTTTACTACCCTCGTAAATAACAAAATTCCATCCCCCAAATGTGGCATGAAAAGTATCCCCTAATTTAGGCACTGGTATTTCAGCTATTTTCCAATTTAAATTTGGTGCACGATTAGTAATAGTATCCTGTTCCCACTCTCCAATTGTTTCCATTGCAACTTTACCTGTAGTAAAATATTGAGATGAATCAGTTTGGTCTGCATTTGGTACACCTGGAGGAGCTATTTGCATTAATTTCCTATAAAATTTCATTGCTTCTATAACTTCTTTTGAATCTAGTAAACCCTTTTTACCATCGGCGCTTACTATCTGTCCTCCATTTGAAAATATCAAAGAATCAGTAAAAACAACACAAACTTCATTTTTTGCTCCTAGTAAATAAAGTCCCCATTGATCAATCTCACCATCACCATTTGTGTCTCTAGTTAACTTTTTACCAACCTTCAACCATTCATCCCACGTCTTTGGTACACCCACACCAGCTTTATTAAATAAATCAACATTATAATAAAGAAACTCCCATGCTCCTACATCTAAAGGAATACCCCAGACTTTGTTCTTATAAACAGCGGAATTCCAAGCACCTTTAAAAAATGACTCCTTTTTAAGAGAGGATTTTTTCAAATAAGTATCTAAAGGAATAATTAAACCCGCTGCAGCAAATTCCGGGTTCCAAATTTGATCAACAACTGATATATCAGGTGGGTTTCCACCCTTTGCTGCAACAAGAAGTTTATCTCTATATCCAGAGTATGGTGTCACTTCAAGTTTAATTTTTATATTTGGATACTTTTTTTCGAATTCATTGATGACATAATTTTGATTATCTATTACTCTTTTATCTGATTGCTGCATTGACCACAGCTTTAGAGTAATAGGACCCGTTTCTTTACTACCTCCAGCAAATACAAAAACAAAACTGCCAAAAATCATAATAAATACAAGCAATAATGAAAATAAAATTCTCCTTTTCATAATAAACCTCCTATTTTTTATAATATTCATCTTGTTAAATTAATTATTAAAACTATAATCACCTCCTTTCATAATAATTTCTAACAAGTAAACTCTATACAACTAAACTTCCCTCTGTTACATCAAT
>CAZSCZ010000195.1:0-3954 GCA_964605455.1 uncultured Spirochaetia bacterium | reverse complement strand
AAATATTTTTCCTTCCTTTTTTTAAGATGGAAATAGTGTTGAACTTTGGATAAAGGAAATTAGAAATGCTTCATTAGTCATTTGCTACAATGTAAAAAGAGTTTCTGATAACAAGCTTCTTACTATAGGTTATACAAAACATACTGTTTTGAATAAAGAAAAAAAAATAATAAAGGTGCCAGATGTGTTAAAGAAAAAAATTAAAGAATATTTAGATGATAAAAAAGAATAATTTATGGGAATTTTAAAACAATATTTTCACCCTCAGAATGCGGAAATATTAATACGCGGATAATAATATCATTACTATATACTTTTGTTTTTATTAATCCTTCTTGAAATTTATTTTTTTGGGTTGTATCTAAACCCGCTAAATTTTTTATTCTTATTGAAATGCTATTATAATATTCAGGAGGCATAGTGCTACTTCTTAATGCATTTCTTCGTGTTATAAATAAAACTGTAAATTTATTTTCAAAGTATTCAAGTTGGACCTCTCGGGCATTCATATTATACGCTTGAATATAAATCATATCAAGCATTTTGGCAACAGATATACCAGATGGCAAAGTTTGCGAATTTTCATCTATATAGTTGTAATCTCTTTTCCCATAACTTAAATTTATTGCATCAATTACTGACTTTTCTGAGCATAATACAACTTCAACATTATAATCAGTTGTGAATTTTATTTCATCTATAAATTTAAGATTATATGGGTCAGTTACAGCAACAGTAAGCTTATTACCTTCAAGTAAAAGTGGAATGAGCCTATATTTACGGCAAATATTTTCTGGAATTGTTTTTATAATTTGCGGTTTTATCATTTTGTTTGTAATTTTTATACAGGGAATTCCAAATTGTTTTTCTAATACTTCTATAAGCTCATCTTCAGTTATATATCCGAGATTAACTAATGTATGGCCTAATCTGTCACCAGTTTTTCGTTGGACTTCAAGCGCTTTTAAAAGCTGTTCATTATTTATTTTCCCTTCTTTTACCAAAAGATGACCTAAGGGTAATACTTTTTGCTTCTCCATATATACTTAACATTATATTTTAAAATTATAATTTCAAGAAAATTTTTTGATTTTTATTATGTTTTTTTGTATTTTATTTAATATGAGAAAAAATATTGTATTAACAGGACTAATGGGTAGTGGTAAAACTACTATTGGTAAAATTTTAGCTAAAAAACTCAAATACAAATTTATAGATATTGACCAACTTATAGAAAAAGAAACACGAATGAAAATTAAAACAATTTTCAAAAAATTTGGAGAAGATTATTTTAGAGGGCTTGAAGCAAAAACTTGTAAGAATGTATCAAGACTTAATGGTTATGTAATTTCAACAGGTGGTGGAATTGTTCTGAATCCACAAAATATAAAAAATTTGCGAAAAAATGGAATCATTATAAACTTACGTGCAAGGCCTAATATATTATGGGAAAGAGTAAAGCATAAGAAAAATAGACCACTTTTAAATGTGAAAAATCCCCAAAAGAGATTATTGCAAATCTGGCGAGCAAGAAAACCTTTTTATGATAAGGCAGATATTATAATAGTCAATACAAATTTAACTGTAAAGCAAACAGTAGATAAAATAATCAATATTTTAAATAAAAAATATAATGTAAATGTAGGAGAGAATTAAATGCAAGAATTTATATTAAATCTTATAAGAAATGCAGGTAAAAAAGTGTTAACATATTATGGTAAACTTACTGAATATGATATTAAATTTAAAAATCCAAAAGATATTGTTACCACTGCTGATAAAGAAATAGAAGAATTTATAAAAGGAGAAATCAGCAAAAAATTTTCAAGGCATACTATTATTGCAGAAGAGAGCGTGAATAAAGAGAAATTAGGTGAAGATATATGGTATATAGACCCAATTGATGGAACAACTAATTTTGTTCATCAATTTCCTTTTTGGGGAATATCAATTGCTTATGGAAAAAATAATAATGATATTAGAAATAGTGCAATATATTTTCCTGTATTAAATGAGCTTTTCTGGGCAGCGAAGGGTAAAGGGGCATTTAAAAATGGGATACAAATATATGTATCAAAAGAGAATAATTTAATAAATTCTCTTTTATCAACTGGATTTGCTTGTTTGCGGGCAGGTTGGGAAAATAATAATTTAAGATACTTAAATAAAATTTTGCCTCTGATTCGTGATATAAGGAGAACTGGCTCTGCTTGCTTTGACCTTTGTTCAGTTGCTTGCGGTAGAGTTGATGGATTTTGGGAATTAAATCTTTCAAGTTGGGATATTATGGCTGGCATACTTATAGTTGAAGAAGCAGGTGGAAAAGTGTCGGATTTTGACGGAAAAAATAATTACATTGAAAAAAGAGAAATACTCGCTACTAATGGTATTATCCATAACAAAATACTTGAAATATTTAATGAACTCAAGAGATAATATATTTTTTATTTCATTTTACAATGATGTTCACATTTTTTTATTATTGAATTTGTTTTGATAACATTGCATATTACGATTTTTAAATTTATAGGTTAAAATCAGATTTTTTAATCTCAAATGCAAGATTAAAGATTAAAAATTGAAGATTAAAGATTGAAAATTGGAATAGGAATGTTTTAATTGTTTAATTTTTTTTATAAGAGTGTTGAAAAAATATTTTATAATTGTTTTTATATCAAAAATTATATGAAATAAAATTTTATCTTATATATGCATTAACAAGTTGTAATATATATTGATAAAAAAATGTAAAAACCCCCCCTTTAGGTATCTTTTAGGTATGTTGATTTACAAAGTTAACAAAGTTGTGCACCGTCCCTCTAAGACTATTTCACAACTACTTTTATTATTTTTTTAAAATCATCAGTTTTAACATACATAAAATAAAGTCCAGGTTTAACTGGTTCCTGATTTTCATCTTTACCATCCCAGACTACTTCTTTTTCCTGTGCTGTTTGAATAAAATCACCCTGAACAAGGTCTCTTACAATTTCTCCAGCCATATTATAGACTCTTACATAGATTTTAGTATCCTTGCTTGGTTTATAAAGTATTGTGCATTTATTATTTTCCTTATCTTTTTCTATTAAGTTATTAAAAATCATTATCTGGCTTTCTGCCAGGCAAAGAATTCCATCACTTGACGGCGACCATTCTGTCCAATAACCTAAATTATCTTCTGCTCTTACCCTTGCATAATAACTTTTATTATAACTACAACCAGTGATTGTATAACTTTTTATATTACCTATCACACCATCAAATATATCATTACCACCAGGATATGTTCCAACTTGCAGATGATAATTAATTATCCTTGCTTTTGGATGAAAAAAACTACCTTCTGTCCAACTGAACTTTATATTAGTAGAATATGTATAATCACCACCATCATCAGGCTGACTTGGGCATCCTGTGGAGAGAACATTTACTTCTTCTGCTCTGTCATAACCCTGGATAATATCATTTTTACTATTACCTGCGATATAATAAAGGCTAATATTTATACTCTCACCAGGATTTAAATTAATTCCATTCCATTCAAATAATGCTCCTGCATTGTATAAAAGAGAGGCACCATCAGGGTCATTTGAACATATTGTTGTATTAGTTTTCCAGCATTCATTATCTATATTATTAACACAGGAAATATCAGCGTTAACTGCTCTTAAAATAGAGGAAGCTAAAGCAACATATAGCCCTGAATGATAAGCCATAATTATAGGCTTTGATTCATCATTAAGGTCATCCCAGTTGTTGGTTGTTTCACTATTTACATCCCAGTCACAAACTCTTTTATATTTCATATTTGTAATTGGTTTTATTCCAATACAGGAAATAGTTATATTTAGAATTAAAAACTTTTCATCTTTCCATAAAATAAAATGGGAATTTACCTTTATACTGCCTTCTGTACTTTGAACAATATTGCGAAGCCTATCAACATAAGCATCT
>CAZSCZ010000194.1:0-3959 GCA_964605455.1 uncultured Spirochaetia bacterium | reverse complement strand
TTTTTGATTTTTTTTCATCCAGACAACGAGCATTGAACCACCACGACTTACAACATTCAATATTCTCTTCTCTTTTTCCATTCGTTCAAGAGTATATTGCGTAACCCCACAATGAACAGTCATAAAATCTACCCCTTCTTCTGCTTGCGTTCTTATAACATCAAGAATGTCATTAATTGTCATATCAGATATTTGTCGTTTCTTTTTTGAAAGCTCGTAACCAACTTGATATATAGGCACGGTGCCAACAGGAACTTCTGCTAATTTTAATACTTCTCTACGAACCTCATTTAAAATTGAACCAATACTTAAATCCATCACAGTATCAGCACCATATTTTTCAGCAACTTTTAATTTTTCAATCTCTTCTTTAAGATTCATATGGACAGGTGATGAGCCTATATTTGCATTTACTTTCGTAGAAAGTCCTTTACCTATGCCACATAATTTTTTTATATTATGTTTCTTATTTTTGGGAATAACTATCTCACCTTTCTGTATATATTCTTTTATAAATTCAACAGAAATACCTTCTGCTTCCGCTACTTTTTTCATCTCTTCAGTTATAATACCTTTCTCAGCTGCTTCTTTTTGCGTCACTATATACCCTCCATAAAAGTTTAACTATTCTATCATATTACTTTTTTAATTTACAATCAAGTATTTTTCAAGATTCTTTTATATATTTACTAAAAACATCTTTTTCAATTTCATAAGATTTAAATCTGATCTTTTTAAAAAATTTAGAAAATTTTTCATTGTATATTTTGCATAACTCTTCCAGCACTCGGCTACATTCCTGTATTCGTTTTATATTTGCAATAAAAACATCATTTATAGAATCACGCTTAAATTCACTATCAGGGTCAAGAAATTTACCTGTATCATCTCCAACATCCCTTGCAGATATAAGCTTATATAGAAATTTATGTTTCTTTATATATTCTTTAATTTTATGTCTTATATTTTTTGTTTTCTCCACAAGTTGTTTGTCATTATATTCAAATCTTGCTATATCTTCAATCACGCGCAATGATTCTTGAAGTCTATTAATGTTTACATCAAAGATTCTAAAATTCATTTTACTCATAAAAAAACAAAATGTTACTTAATGCTACAAGTGCAGCAACTTCTGTTCGTAAAATGTTCCCTGATAATTTAGCAATTTGAACATTATTTTCAAGTGCGAATTCAACTTCAGCATCTGTAAATCCGGATTCGCTACCAATATAAATCACTATTTTCCTGTTTTGATTATCTTTCAAAATCTCTCTTAAATTATTCTCTGTATAAGGATGAAATAATATTTTAAAATAGTTATCAAACATTTTTAAAGAATCTTTAAAATTTATGATTTTACAAATAACAGGTAATTGTGGATTTTCAGATTGTATTGCTGATTCTTTAATAATTTTATTCCATCTCTGCCATCTACTGGATGAAATTTTAATCTTTTGTGAATTTTGAGTAATTAATGGATAAAATTTATAAATTCCGAGTGCAGTCCCCCATCTAAGAATCTGTTCAAAATTATCAAATTTTATAAGTGCGACACACAAAATAATTTTAAGCTTTTTTTGTAACATAACTTTTTCTGATGATATTATTTCTGCAATTAAATTCTTTTTTGAAATATTAATTATTTTGCTTTTATATATATTTTTGCTATCTGTAAATTTTATAATATCATTCTTTTTCTTTCGTAAAGAATGAATAATATGATGGAAATCATCACCCGTAATGTTAATATATTTATTATGAATATTTTCACTGTTTATATGAAAAAGTGGCATTTTTAATATATTATTTTTATTTTGCTTTGATGTCAAGTTTTGATTTTTTGTGAATTCAAATATAAAATGTCATATTGTATTAGAGCGTAGCGAGTTCCTGCGCTCATCTAAAAATTTTTGTAAATCAAAGGTGCGTGATTTATAATTTTAAGTATGCTTTAAATTATATTTTTCAGGTGCTCTATAATGTCTTTTTTTCTTATGAAACATAGGAGAATTTTAATTAAAAATAATCAATTCTAATTTTTTGTAAAGCTTTTTCAGCCGCACTGTTAAGTGTTGATTTTAAAATTTCATCATCATACATCTTATCTTTACCTCATAATTTATTTTTTTTGCCTAATTAAAAATCTATTATATTTTATAATATATTGTCAAGAAGATGATTGAGAAAAATTAGGAATGTTCAGAAATTTCGCTTATTTTGTATTTCCTTTATTTTTTAAAGAGCATAAAGACAAATTTATTTTCCCATTCTTCTCTCTAAAATTGTAGTTTTTTAAAATTTTCTTTATCTATAAGATAAAAGATATCTCTTTTATTTAATTTTTCAGTTAGAGCATTGCCATTTTACTTTTTAATTTTCTATAATCTATTATACCACACTTTAAAAAAATGAGTAGTTTTTTAAGAGTGTTGAACAAGGTATAAATGAAAGTTTGGGTAAGGAGATAAAGATAAGAAATTTCTATACATTTTATAAAAAAATTTTGACAAATTGCTAAAAATGCGGCATAATATATTAAAATATAAAAGAAATTCTAAAAACGAAAATTTTTATACTTTTTTGTGAGATGTTCGTCTGTTATAATAGAAAGGGATATTTATGCCCTATAATATGCTGGATAAAGGGAATTGCTTGCCCTTTATCTACAAATTTGACATAATAGGAGGTGATATAAATGGGTAAAAAGAAAGAGATATATAAATTTATATTATTAATCATTTGTTCATTACTTTTAACAAATGGCTTTTTATCTTCATTTGTTGAAAAAGTTAAAAAAATGGATAAAAAAGATGGAACGATTACTTTAATTGATGAGAAAGATATATTAGAAAAAATTTTATCTCCACTTAGTAAAAAGTTAAAATTTTTAGAAGATTTAAACAAATCTGTAAATTCCGCATCAGGGGAATTAAATAAAGTAAAGTCTTTAAGTGAGACACTTTCTTTTTCTTCATTGGCACAGATTAGAGAACCTGAGACAAGGTCTCAGATAACTGAAAAATTTAAAGCGATACTTAAGAGCTCACAACTTTTACCTAAGGAGAGGTATATTTCAGATTTAAATAAATTACAATCAAGATTTAGTGATAAATCTTTGTATCAAAAGATTACCACGCTTATGGAGAAGGTGTATTCCTTTAAAAAGAATTTTAACAATATAAATAATAAATTAGTAAAGTTTAAAGAGAAGATTGAAAAAGTGGATAGCACGGTTAAAGGCACAATAGAGAAAGCAGAAAGCATTTTGAAGAAGACGCGTCTGATACCTGGGATTAGCAAAAAGCTGCTTACAAAATGTGAGACAAAATTTAATGATATTAAATCAAAAGTTTTAGCAAAGATGAAGCTTGTCACACAATTAAAAGGTATAATTGAGAAAGCGATTAAAGGTTTGAATCGGATACATGGCGGGGTAATTAGAAAATTAGAAAATATACCAACAGATGCACCGTTAGCTATGGAACAACCTACGAAATTGGCAATAAGACAAGTAGCTGGTGATATAGAGGAAGAAACTATGAATGTTCAATCCAATTTAAGGGAAAATTTTTTAGATACAACTGTTTCTAAAAGGTTTCCAGATACCGTTACAGAAGGAGAAAAGGATACATCTGTTGTTATGAAACCAAAAGTAGAGAGCAGAGAAGAGGATGTAATTTTAGAAGAGAGCCTAAAGAAAGGTATTGAATATTTTAACGAAGAAAAAATAGATAAAGCACGAGAGATATTTGAGAAAGAGATACAAAAGAATCCCAACAATTGGTATGCAAGGAACTATTTATCAAAAGTGTATATTAAAGAAAAAAGATATGATGAGGCGATTAAAGAGATAAATAAAGCAATAGAGATATTTAAGAAGATGAGCGGAATAAAAAAGTAGTGGAATAAAAATATACAAGGAGGATATGGAAGAGATGAAGATATTCAATTTAATATTG